>VGAV01000498.1 GCA_016870695.1 Actinomycetota bacterium
ACGCGACACCGGCGACAAAGCGCTCGGTCGGAGCCGCGATGCCCCCGGCGGCGAGCAGGAGCGGTGAGGTGGCGGCATCCATGAGGAATCCGACGACCTTGCCGTGCGCGCTCTGCTCGTCGAAGCGCCCCTCGCCCGTGACGACCACGTCGGCTCGCTGCATCGCGTCGAGGAGTCCGCTGCGTTCGGCGACGAAGGCCGCGCCGGAGGTCATCCGGCCGCCCCAGGCGAGCAGCGCGTAGGCGGCACCACCGGCGGCACCCGCGCCCGGCGTCGCCGGATCGACCCCGACCATGCCGGCGAACCCGGCGAGCGCCCGGTCCATCGCGACGACATCGGCGGGGCTCGCGCCCTTCTGCGGACCGAAGACCGCCGCTGCTCCCCGCTCGCCGAGCAGAGGGTTTGTGACGTCGGCCAGGATGCGCACTCCCCCGGGCGGCGGTGACATCAACCCGGCCAGGTCGAGGGATGCCGCCGTCGCCAGGCCGCGGGCGCCCGGCGCGATCGGACGACCGTCCCGGTCGCGGATCGACGCCCCCAGCGCGATCAGCAGTCCCGCTCCCCCGTCGGTCGAGGCGCTGCCTCCCACGGCGACGGCGATCTCGTCGACGCCGGCCTCGAGCGCCGCCCGGATGGCGTGTCCCACGCCCGCGGTCCCGGCGTCCAGCGGAGCCGGGGCGGCGAGGGTGAGGCCGCTCGTCGCGGCGAGCTCCACCAGGCCGGTGACCGACCCGTCGGGCGCCGGGATGCCGACCCACCAGGTGGACACGGGCTGTCCCGTGGGTCCGGGGACGACGACGGGATGCCGCTCTACTCCCGGCATCGCGGATTCGAGAGCGGCCATGGTGCCCTCGCCGCCGTCCGCCATCGGGTGGCGGCGGATGTCGTCGCCGGGACGCCGTTCCGCCCACCCCTCGCCGATCCACCGCGCGACGTCCGCCGCGGAGGCGCTGCCCTTGAAGGAATCGGGGGCGATGACGACGGTCCTGGTGCGCATGGGGCTCCTTCGCTCGGACTCCCAGTCTCACCGCTGTCTCCCCCCTCGCCGAACTCCTGAGAACCGCGAGCCGCACCCCGCCCGGCTCCGCCCGGTCCCGTCCCGCCGAACTCCTGAGAACCGCGAGCCGCGCTCCGGAGAACCCGGGCGGAGCCGCCATTCCCGGGGCCTTTCGCCGCAGATCCAGCCCGAAACTCCGGAGTTCGGCGCGCCGCGACCCCGCAGCCGGCCCCCGCGCCTCAGGAGTTCGACGAGCGGCGGCCCCCGAGACTCCGGAGTTCGGCGCGCCGCGGCCCCGCAGCCGGCCCCCGCGCCTCAGGAGTTCGACGAGCGGCGGCCCCCGAAACTCCGGAGTTCGGCGAGCGGCGGCCCCCGAAACTCAGGAGTTCGACGAGCGGCCGCGCCGACTTCTGCGCGAGCGACGACACAAAGCCGCAACACGGCGTGACCAACGCGACACGACGCGCTGCCAAGGTCATGGCATACCCCCGGATCGCGGCCGAGAGGCCCGTGCGGCCGCGATCCACCACCCCCACCAAGGAGCCCTACTTGCGCATGCCTGCATTCCGCGCAGCCGCCCCCGCGGCGACCGCGGCATCAGCGACGTCGAGGCGCATCGTCGCCGCCCTCGTCGCCGCCCTCACCGTCGCGGCCCCCGTCGCCGCGGCCCCCGCCGCCATGGCCGCCGCCCCGACGGCGGTGTTCACCCTGACCGTCTCGCCCACGGCCACGGCCGGCGACACGGTTGAGGCAACCCTGACCGCCACCGGCGTCTCGGACCTCTACGCGTACGACCTCGAGTTGACCTTCCCCGACGAGCTGCTCGCGGTCGAGGCCGAGGACATCACCGGCACCCCCGAGGGCGGATTCGACTCCGCCGTGACCGACGCCGGCAGCCTCATCCTCACCCACACCCGCCTCGGCACCTCGCCCGGCCTGTCGACGGGTCCGGGCGAGACCCTCACCCTCGGCGTCATCCCGTTCTCGACCCTCGCGGCGGGAGCGGCGACGATCGACCTGTCGTCCGTCCGCCTCGTGTCGTCGACCGGCGAGGTCACGACGCTCGCGAACGCGGCGACCGCGCCCGTCGTGATCGCCGCCGCGCCGACGCCCGACCCCGACCCCGAGCCCGAGCCGGAGCCGCAGCCCGAGCCGGAGCCGTCCACGACGGCCTCGCCCGCGCCCACCGCGTCCCCCTCGGCGACCGCCACCCCGACCCCGGCCGCGAACGGCTCGTCCGGCGGCGACCTCGCCGTCACCGGGTCCGAGGCCGCGCCGTGGCTCGTCACCGGCGCCATGGGCGTCGCGCTCATCGCCGCGGGCGCCGTGTTCGTCATCCGCCGTCGCCGCCAGGGGGTGAGCGAGTGATGCGTGGCATCCCCTCCCCCTCCT
>VGAV01000499.1 GCA_016870695.1 Actinomycetota bacterium
CCGCGGTCACGCAGGTCGCCGGATTCGACGCCCTCGGCGCCGACCTCGCGGCCAGCGCCTCGCCCGTCAACGACCTGGCCACCGCCTCCAGGCTCGGCGGCTGGGCCGTGGTGGCCGACGTCGGCATCGCCGCGTCGTTCCTCGCGTGCGCGATCGGCACGACCACCGCCCTCGTGCGCGTGCTGTTCGCGATGAGCCGGGATGGGGTGCTCCCCGCCGCCGTCGGCCGGACGCACGTCCGCTTCGGGACGCCCGCGGCCGCGATCGGCGCGGCGGTGCCGGTCATCGCCGCGGTCCCGCTCCTGCTCGTCGTGACCGGTGTCGACCTGCGCGACGCGATGCACGTGACGCTGTCCGTGGGCGCGGCCGGCTACATCCTGGCCTACGTCCTCGTGTGCGCTGCGGCGCCCGTCTTCCTCCGGCGCATCGGCGAGCTCACCCCGGCCCCGGCCGTGGTCGCGGTGCTGTCGGCCGTCGCGCTCGCCGCGGCGCTGCTGGCGTTCTTCGCCGTCGACGTCTCCTCCGGGGGGACGGTGCTGAGCGTGCTGGCCGCCATCGCCCTGTCATCCGCCGTCGTCATCGGCGTGATCCGCCGCCGGAAAGGCCCGGGCGCGATCGGCCGCTACGACGAGCCGGTCGCCGCCCAGGTCCTCGGCGGGGTGCCCTCGCCGACGCGTCCCGACGATGCGTGAGCGCGGGATGCCGTCCGAGCCGGCCCGTCCGCCGGGCACCGTCCACTCGGCGCTGTCGCTGCTCGAGGCCGTCGCCCACCTCGGCGCGGGGGTCAGCGCCCAGCGCATCTCCGCTGAGGTCGGACTGCCCCGGGCGACGACCTACCGGCTGTTGAACGTCCTCGTCGAGGACGAATACCTCGTGCGCACGCCGGACCTGTCCGGCTTCGCCCTGGGCGCGAAGGTGGCGCAGCTCGCCGCGGTCGCCGCCCCGCCGGCGCGGCTGTCCTCCGCCGCCCGCTCCGTGATGGACGAGGTGCGCCGGGCCGTGCGCGGGGGAGTGCACGTGGTGCTCTACGTCGACGGGAGGGTGGTGGTGCTCGACGCGGACCCGGACTTCCCGCTGTCCGACCACGGCCGGCTCGCGCGGGAGCCGGCCCGCTACGCGCTCGGCCGTCTGCTGCTCGTGGACGACGCGCGGGCGACCGGCGAGGTGGCCGAGGCGGCGCGCGCGGACGTGGCCCGCTGGGGGGCGACACGCCAGTGCGGCGAGATCGCGCCGACGACCGGATGCCTCGCCGTGCCGCTCCGCGACGACGCCGGCGGTCTGGCCGGAGCCCTGGGATTCTCGGGCGCCCGCCATCGCGTCGACGAGCCGGCCGGGGTGCTCGCCGCCCTGCGGCCGGCCGCTGCGGCGCTCGGGCCGCTCATCGTGTGAGCCGCGTCGGGTAGACTGTTGTCAGCTCTCCGCGCGGCGGCATCCAGGCCAACTCCCCCAGGACGGAAACGTAGCAAGGGTAACCAGGCTCTGCCGGGTGCGCGGAGAGTCTTTTCATGCCCGGGCGAGGGCGCCGCGCGTGCCGCGGCTCAGGCCGGCGCGAACGGCCCGTCGAGCACGGCCCACTGCAGCAGCATGATCGTCTTGGCATCCTGGATCCCGCCGGATCGGATGAGTCCCCGCGCCTCGTCGATGTCGTACTCGAGGATCTCGATCTCCTCGCCCTCCTCCGTGAGGCCCCCGCGGTCGCCGGTGCGCGTCGACCCGTCGTAGGCGGCCGCGAAGAAGTGCAGGCGCTCGGTGACCGAGCCGGGGCTCATGTACACCTCGAACACCGGCTGCACCTCGGTGACCACGACGCCGGTCTCCTCCTCGGCCTCGCGGCGGATCGCGGTGACCGCGTCGTCGTCGTCGAGCAGGCCCGCGGCGGTCTCGACGAGCATGCCGTCCGGGTGGTCGTTGACGTAGACGGGGTAGCGGAACTGCCGGGTGAGCAGCACCGTGCGCCGCGCCGGGTCGTAGAGCAGGATCGTGGCGCCGTTCCCGCGGTCGTAGGTCTCGCGCTTCTGGGTCGCCCAGGAGCCGTCGTCGCCGCGGTAGCGGAAGGTCGTCGCCCGCAGCACGTGCCACCCCGCCGCGAGGAGCTCGACGTCGGTCGCCTCGACGCGGGGGTTCCGGTCGAGGTCGCGGCCGGTGAGGTGGAGCCCGGTCCGACCGCGGTGGTCGGGGACGGTGGTGCCGGGGCGCGGAGTGGTCGTCATGCCCCGAAGGATAGCGGCGGCGGCGCGGACCGGCCCGCCCGTCGCCGCGTGCCGATTCCGATGACTCGACGCCGAAGCAACCCCGTGGCCGTGTCCGAGGCCCGCAATAGTCTGGTCGCGTGACGCAGAGCATCTACATCACGTCAGCCGAAGGACACTCGGGCAAGTCCACCGTCG
>VGAV01000500.1 GCA_016870695.1 Actinomycetota bacterium
GTCGCCGTCGGGATGCCACCACGAGAGGGTGAAGCTCTCACCGCGACGCAGCTTCGTCGAGATGACCACCTTGAGATGCGCGAGCGCGCGATCCTCGATGCGGATCGGCGTCGTCCCATAGAAGATCGTGCCCATCATCTCAGGATAATGACGCGCGTCCATTCTCGCAGGTCGGCTCCCGCGGGTCGATCCGTCAACCCCCTTCGCGCCGATCCCCGTCCGCATTGGACTGGAGGTCGACCGACCGAAGGAGAGCACCATGACGGATTCGATTCCCGACAAGCCCAGCCAGGCCGAGGGCGACATCGGCGACGACGACCTGACGCAGGACGACACCAGCGGCACGATCGGCGAGACCTCCGACGACTCCGACCCCTCGGGCGACGAGGAGGACTGACCGTGCCGGCCGGCGACGTCGAGACCTTCCACCGCGACGGTGCGTGGCACAACCGCATCGAAGGGGAGGAGGGGACGATCGACGGCACGCATCGCACGCGCGCCGAGGCGGCCGCGGCCGGGCGGACCATCGCCCGGGCACGGCGCGTCGAGCACATCGTCCGCGACCTGCACGGTCGCATCGGCGATCGGAGCTCGTACGGACACGACCCTCGGGACATCCCCGGCTGACGGGGCTGCGCCGCGAACGACCACGGAGCCGGGATCCTCGCGGATCCCGGCTCCGTGGCGTTCCGACCCGCCCCCGAGTGGGTCGGCCCGTAGGGCGGAGCGAGCCCGGTGCCCCGCCCCACGGATCCTCTGGTTCGGACGGTGTCAGCCCTCCCGCACCGACTCGCCGGCCTGCTGGGCCCGGTCCTTCACCGTCGATGCGGCCTCCGAGGAGTCGTCCTTGACGTGCGCGACGGCCTCGGTGGCCCGTTCCTTCACGGCCTGCGCGGCCTCGGTGGCGGGCTCCTTGAGCTCGCCCGCAATCTCCTTCGCCACGTCCTTCGCCTGGTCGACGAGGGGCTGCGCCTGGTCCTTCACCTTCGCTGCCGCGTCGCGCTCGGCGCGGGTCGGAGGGATCAGGGACGACACGACGAGGCCGACGCCAAAGGCGACGAGGCCGACCGCGAGGGGGCTGCCCTTCGCCTTGTGGGCGGCGCCGGTCGTGGCGTCGCCCGCGCTGTGGGCCAGGTCGGACGCCGCCGCAGCCGAGTCGTGGGCGACGCCCATGATCCGGTCGCGGACGCCGCCGACGGCGTCGCGGACCTTGTTGGTCTGCCGCTCGACGATCTTCGACGGCGAGACCTTGTCGGCCAGTGCGTCGACGTCGGAGCCGAGCTCGGCGCGGGTGCGCTCGATGTCGGCACGGATGGCTTCCGGTGAATCGCTCATCGGTTCTCCTCGTTCCTCGTGAATGCCTCGGGGATCTCCTGCAGGGTCGCCGCCGTCTGCGGCACGCCCTCCACTTTCTTCAGCTGCGCGCGCCCGAGCGCGAACAGCACGGCCGCGATGATCGCCCAGACGAGGGCGACCACGACGGCGGACCAGCCCTCGCCCATGACGGTCGCCAGAGCAGCCCAGAGCGCGACCGACAGGAAGAGCAGCACCATGCCGGCGGCATAGCCCGCTCCGCCCAGCATCCCGGCGCCCTTGGCCGACTTCGACGCGGAGTCCTTCACCTCGGCCTTCGCCAGGGCGAGCTCCTGCCGCATCAGCGTCGACATGTCCCGCGTGACCTCGCCGACGAGCTCGCCGAGCGACGTCGACGCCGCGCGGCGCTCAGACGGTACCGGGTCGCTCATCGAGTCCCCCTTCCCGGGTGCTGTCCAGGCGGGCGGCCGACTCGGCGTACACGGGCGGGTCGACCGAGTCGACATCCGTGGCGAGTCCCGTGTCGTCGAGTCCGGTGTCGACGGGACCGATGCCGTCCGCGACGGTCTCGACCCCCGCCGCTCCGACGCCCGCGGTCCCCGCCAGCGCGGCGCCGCCGACAGGCGCGTCGCCGATCGTCGAGCCCGACGTCGGCGGGACGGGCGGGGCGGGCGGCAGCGGCGGCGCGGCAGGCGCCGACCCGGCCGTCGAGGCCGACCCGCTCGCCGAGGAGGCTCCGGCGGCCAGAGACCGGCTCAGGCGCCCGACGACGATGCCGGCGAGCGCGGCGACGGCGATGAACGTGCCCGGACGGCGACGGGCGAAGCCCTTCACGTCCTCGAGCAACTGCTGCGGGTCGCGGTCGCCCAGCCAGGAGCCGACGGTCGACACATGACCGGCGGCCCGGCGCACGAGCTCTCCGGCGAGCCCGCCGTTCTCGTCGGCATCGGCCATGCGCGACAGGTCCCCGCCGACCGAGCCGAGGCTCTCGGCGAGACGCTGCTGCTGCGAGGACGCCTGGTCCGAGAGCTGCCTGCCGGTCTGCGACACGAGGTCGCGGATCTGGTCCTTC
>VGAV01000501.1 GCA_016870695.1 Actinomycetota bacterium
GGCGTCCGCGTCGCCGATGACGACGGGCACACAGATCTCGCGCAGCTCGGGGTGCTGCAGCAGCGTTCTGACGGTGATCTCGGGACCGATGCCCGCGACGTCACCCAGGGTGAGGGCGAGGACCGGGAGGGCGGGATGCTCAGACATTGTGATCTTCCTTCGGGTGGACGGGGTGGAGGACCGGGTCGGTCGGCGATTCCGACCGCAGGTGGGACACGAGGTCGACGAGGGCGCTCGGCGAGCCGAACCCGCCGGACTTGGAGACGAGGCGCACGCCGTCGGCCAGACCGCCGACGATGATCCCGGTCGGGCAGCCCGCGTCGAGGACGCCGTCGAGACGGACGGCGGTCGCGCCCAGTGCCGCGAGCACGGCCGCCACGCCGTCGCCGCCGACGACGATCAACGCGCCGACGACCTGTGTTTTCACGAGCGCGTTCACCCGCTGGGCGAGCTCCGCGGCGACCTCAGACGGACGGGGGCCGCGTTCGACGGGCGGTGTCAGCACGTCGACGTCGGAGGGGAGGGATGCCGCCAACTCGCTCACCTGGCGGGCGGAGACCGGGTGCAGCGAGGTGACCGCGACGACCACGCCCCCGCGGCTTGGAGATGCGACGGAGGCCCGAGCGGGATGCTGCCACCGGCGGGCGAGGGCGGAGGCGAGACCGGCGGAACCGACGGCGACAACGCCGGGGTCGTGATGGACGAGGCTGGCCAGCGCGTCCAGATCGTCGTCCGTCGTGGCATCCGCGTGGGCCCGGGCGGGCATCGACGAGATCGCGCTCGCCGGAGACAGCGGCTGGAACCCGGGCAGCAACTCGTCGAGACGGCTGGACGCGACGGGCGCGAACGGGTCGCGGCCGGAGTCCGTCTCGCTGACCGGGACGCCGTCGACGAGGACGACGCCGTCCACGACGGTGCGCCCCAGTGCTGGGAAGGCCGGGGTGACGACGGCGCGGGGATCAGGATGCCGACGGCTCCAGGCGTCGAGGGCTCCCTGCACCTGCGCGGGCACCGACCCGCGCATCGTGGAGTCGATCTTGAGGAAGAGGCGCTCGACCCCGGCCTCGGACAGCCGGCGGACAGCGGCCGCGGTGACCTCCGCGGCATCCACGTCGTTCAGGGACCGGGCACCGGTGGCGACCGCGAGCACGGTGCTCGGGGTCAGGGGGGCCTCGCCGTCCGTGTCCGCGGATCCCACGAGGAGCCGCACCGCCCAGCCGTGCTGCGTGAAGACGCCGGCGGAATCGGCGGCACCGGTGAAGTCGTCGGCGACCAGGCCGACCGTCGCCGGGACGCCAAGGCCGGTGTCGCAGGTCATATCGGTCTCTCCGGTGAGCGAGGGGTGCGGTGCCTCCCGAGCTTAACACGCTGGCGCGCGTTTCGCGCGAGAAATTGCGCGCAACGCGCAATCGGGAGACAATCGAGCAGGTCAACAAGGAGGTTTACGCATGAGCGATGACACGTCCGCGGGCGCGATCACGATCCCCGGGACGCCCGTTCCCCTCACCACCGCCGTGCTCGGCACCATGAACATGGGCGACACCAGCGACGCCGCGGCATCGGAGGAGCTCTTCGAGGCCGCCATGGACGCCGGGATCACCGGCATCGACTGCGCCAACGGGTACGCGCGGGGGACGACCGAGTCCCTCATCGCGCCGTGGGTGAAGCGGCACCGCGACCGCATCGTCCTCGCGACGAAGGCGGGGATGCCGCACGCCGACGCCGGTGCGGACGCGCCCCTGTCTCCTGCCGGGCTGCGGGCGAGCGTCCACGGCTCGCTGCGTCGTCTCGACGTCGACCGCATCGACCTCTTCTACCTGCACCAGCCGGACCGGCTCACTCCGATCCGCGACACCATGGAGGCGGTCGCGCAGCTGCACGCCGAGGGCAAGATCGGCGCCTACGGGGTGTCGAACTTCGCGGCATGGCAAGCGCTCGAGGTGGTCCGCCTCGCGGACGAGCTCGGCATCCCGCGTCCCGCGGTCGGGCAGAACGTGTACAACCTCGTCGCGCGGCGGATCGAGGACGAGTGGATCGAGTTCGCCTCCGCGTACGACCTGGCGACCATGTGCTACAACCCGCTCGCGGGCGGCATGATCGCGCGCCCTCCCCGTGACGGCGCGGCGCCGACGCGTTTCGAGGGGTCCGCCCTCGCCGAGATGTACAAGAAGCGGTACTGGACCGACGAGCTCGTCGCCGCGACCGCGGCGCTCGCCCAGGTCGCCGAGGAGGCCGGCATGCCCATGTACGAGCTGGCTCTGCGCTGGCTCGTCGGCCGTCCGGGTGTGTCCGCGGTGCTCATCGGGGCGAACCGCACCTCCCAGCTGCGCGCGAACATCGACGCGCTCGCGAAGGGCCCGCTGTCCGCCGACCTCGCCGA
>VGAV01000502.1 GCA_016870695.1 Actinomycetota bacterium
CGATGTACAGCTACATCGCCCCGATGATCACGGACGTGGCCGGGCAGCCGGAGTGGACCGTCTCGCTCGTGCTGGTGCTCGTCGGCGTCGGGATGACCGTCGGCAACGTCGTCGGCGGCACCCTCGCCGACAAGGATCTGCGCTTCTGGCTGCTCACCGGCCTCCTCGCGCTCGGCGCGGCGTCGGTGGGGCTCGCCCTGACCGCGGGATGGATCGTCAGCCTCGTGCTCTTCGCGTTCCTCGTGGCGTTCTTCGGCGCCGCCCTCAGCCCCGCCATCCAGACCCGGCTCATGGACGTCGCCGAGGACAACCAGTCCATCGCCGCCGCGCTGAACCACTCGGCGCTGAACATCGGCAACAGCCTCGGTGCCTTCCTCGGCGGCCTCGCGATCGCCGCCGGCCTCGGACTCGTCGCCCCGGCCTGGGTCGGTGCGCTGCTCGCCCTCGGCGGCTTCGTCGTCGCCGCCGTGTCGTACCGCGTGGAGAAGCGGGCCGGTCGCGCCGCCGCCGGCCACCGCGTGCCCGTCGCGGAGGCCGCGCAGACCGCGATCACCGGATCGATCCCGACCCAGCGCTGAGTCTCGGCGCGGGCGCCGGGGGAGCGGAGGCCCGACGCGGGCGCCCCGGGGGAGGGATGCCACCGCGGTGGCATCCGTTCTCCGTCAGGCCGCGAACAGGCGACGCAGGTGCGTGTCGACGGCCGCGGTCTCGATGAGGAAGCCGTCGTGGCCGTAGTCGCTGACGAGGACGACCGCCTCGTCGCCGTCGAGGGTGTGCGGGATGCCGCGGGCGATGCGGTGCTGCCCCTCGATGGGGAAGAGGCGGTCGCTGTCGACCCCCAGGACCAGGGTCGTCGCGGTGACGCGGGCGAGCGCGTCCTCGACACCGCCGCGGTCGCGCCCCACGTCGTGCGAGTTCATCGCCTCGACGAGCGTCAGGTAGCTGTTGGCGTCGAAGCGGCGCGTGAACTTGTTGCCGTGGAAGTCCAGGTACGACTCCACCGCGAAGCGGCCGCCGTGCCCGAGAGGGCTGACGCCGGACTGCCAGGACCGCTGGAAGCGGGAGTTCAGCTCGGTGGGGCTGCGGTAGTTCAGCAGCGCCATGCGGCGGGCGAGCGCCAGCCCGCGGTGAGGACCGTCGCCGTCGCCGGCGTCGTAGAACGCGCCGCCGTTGAACCGCGGGTCCATGCGGACGGCGTCCAGCTGCACCGAGTTCAGGGCGATCTGGTCGGCGGTCGTGACCGGCGGCGCCGACAGGACGGCCGCCCGCGCCACGCGGTCGGGGTGGCCGACGGCCCATTCCAGCGCGTGCATGCCGCCCATGGATCCGCCGACGACCGCGTGCCAGACGTCGATGCCGAGCGCGTCGGCGAGCTGCACCTGCGCGCGCACCTGGTCGCGGATGGTCAGGTGCGGGAACCGCGCGGCCCACTCGTACCCGTCGGGCGCGATGCTGGCCGGACCGGTCGAGCCCTGGCATCCCCCCAGCATGTTGGGGGCGACGACGAACCACCGGTCCGTGTCGATCGCCGCGCCGGGTCCGACGAGCTCGTTCCACCAGCCGGCCGTGGGGTGGCCGGGACCCGCCGAGCCGCGGACGTGCCCGTCCCCGGTGAGCGCGTGCAGCACCAGGACGGCGTTGTCGCGCGCGGGGGACAGCTCGCCCCACGTCTCGTAGGCGAGGCGGTACCCCGGCAGCGACTGGCCGTTCTCCGTCTCGAACGCGCCGAACGCCGCGAACAGCCGGTCGCCCGCGGGATCGCCGTCGCGCCAGGCGCCGGTGGCGGGCGGGCGGCCGAGGAGCAGCCGGGCGTCGGCCTCCGTGATCGGCGCCGACGGCACCGTGTCCTCGGAGATCTGCCAGTCCATGGCATCCATTCTCCCCGGTCGGACGGCCGCGGCCTCCCGTGTTACGCCGCGAGCGCGGGGGGCGTCGGCGGGGGCGTCCGGGGCTGCATCTGCAGGACGGAGGCGGGCGCGGGCGGCGCACGGGTCACGCGAGGCGCGTCCAGCCCCACCGGTCCTGCAGACGGGCGGGCGGGCCCGCGAGCGCCCGTCCAGCCCCACCGGTCCTGCAGACGGGCGGGCGGGCCCGCGAGCGCCTGTCCAGCCCCCGATCGCAAGCGGCACCGTCGCGCACAATCGCGGCATGGCGAACTACCTCCTCATCGCAGCCTCCAGCGACATCGGCGGGGCGACGGCACGACGACTCACCGGCGCGGGGCACCGCGTCCTCACGACGGCTCGCGATTCCTCGGTCATCGAGCCGGACTTCCTCCTGGATGCCGCCGACTTCGACGCCGTGGACCGCGTCGTCGGCGAGGCGGTCGAACGGGCGGGGCACCTGGACGGTCTGGCGGTCTTCGCCGGGTCCATG
>VGAV01000503.1 GCA_016870695.1 Actinomycetota bacterium
CGATGTGACCCTGGATGCCACGGCCTTCGACGCCCAGAAGCTCACCACCCGCATCGCCAGCGGCGACGTGCCCGACGTCGTCCAGATGGACCGGCGCTACGTCACCACCTATGCCGCACAGGGCCTGCTGATACCGCTGGACTCCTGCTTCGAGGCGCAGGACGTCGACCCGACCGAGCGGTGGTACCAGAGCGTCGTCGACGACGTCACGTACGAGGACGCCGTCTACGCGGTGTCGCAGTTCTACCAGCCGCCGGCGATCCTGCTGAACATGAACGTGCTGAACGAGGCCGGGGTCTCACCCGACGAGATCGACACGTCCGACATGGACGGCCTCCTCGCCGCCATCGAGAAGATGTACCAGGCCTCTGGGAGCACGCCGACCCGGCTCGGCTTCGACCCGGTGGCCACCGGCCAGGGCGGGCTGTGGGTGCTCGGCATGGGCGGGCAGCTCACCGACGCCGACGGCCGTCCGACGCTCGACGACCCCTCCAACGCCGCGGGCATCGAGGCCCTCAAGCAGATCACCGACGCCCAGGGCGGGTACGCCGCGGTGAAGAGTTTCACGGACTCGTTCGACACCTTCGGCGACGCGAACCAGTTCGTGGAGAACCAGGTCGGCGCGCAGGTGGCCAACCAGTGGTACCCCAACGTGCTGAGCGCCTACCGCGACCAGATCTCGCTGCAGGCGGTCCCCTTCCGGGATGCCGACGGGGAGCCGTTCTCGCTGGCCTCCGGCACCGCGTTCGTCATCCCCGTCGGGGCGAAGAACCCCGCCGCCGCCTGCGCCTGGCTGACGCAGCTCACCTCGACCGACGCCTGGATGGCAGCCGGCGCGGCCCGCGCCGCGACCATCGAGGAGAACGACGGGGTCAACACGGGCCTGTTCACCGGCTCGCCCGAGGCGGACGAGATGGTGCGGTCCGAGTACGTCACCCCGAGCGGCGACGAGGGCTTCGACCAGGTCATCTCGACCTATTACGAGGTCGTCGGCTCCGGCCTGTCGTTCGGATCCTCCCCCGCGGGGCAGGACATCCAGAACGAGCTGAACAACGCCATCACGGCGGCACTCCTCGGCGACAAGACCACGGAGGAGGCGCTCGGCGACGCCCAGCAGGCGGCGCAGCGCGCCTATGACAACGCGACCGCGAACTGACGGCGCGGACGGCGGCGTCCTGTCGGAAGACAGGACGCCGCCGTTCTCACCACTGCGGGTGGATCTCCGCGCGCAGGCGACGGTCGTAGACGTCACGGACCAGCGCGTCGAAGGCGTTCAGGTCGAGACCGTCCGTGATGAGGTCGGCGGCGCCGGCGTTCGCGGCGGCCTGGGCGTCCGACCGCGCGCCGGGGATGACGCTGGTCACGCCCTCGCGCGACGCGATCCACGCGAGCGTGGCAGCGGGCAGCGTGACGCCCTCGGGGAGCGCCGCCTTGAGCTCGTCGGCCGCGGCCACGCCCTCGGCGAAGGGGACGCCCGAGAAGGTCTCGCCCTTATCGAAGGCCTCGCCGTTGCGGTTGTAGGTGCGGTGGTCGTCGGCGTCGAACCTCGTCTCCAGCGTGTACCGGCCCGACAGCAGGCCGCTGGCCAGCGGGACGCGGGCGAACACGGCCACGCCCTTCTCGGCCGCGAGCGGCAGCACCTCGTCGAGGGGCTTGAGGCGGAACGGGTTGAAGATGATCTGCAGGTTCGTCAGGTGCGGGCGGCGCAGGGCGGACAGCGCCTGGTCCATCGTCTCCACGGACGCGCCGTACGCGGCGATGACGCCCTCCGCGACGAGCTGGTCCAGCGCGTCCCACGTGGCGTCGTCGTCGATGACGGCCGACGGCGGGCAGTGCAGCTGGACGAGGTCGAGGGTGTCGGTGCGCAGGAGGCGCCGCGACCGGTCGGTCCAGGCGCGGAAGTTCTCCATCGTGTAGTTCTCGGGCTGCTGCTCGGCGCGGCGGCCCATCTTGGTGGCGACGGTGATGCCGGCGGCATCCGTGTCCGCGAGGAACCCGCCGATGATCTCCTCGGATCGGCCGTCGCCGTACACGTCGGCGGTGTCGAAGAGGGTGACGCCGGCGTCGACCGAGGCGGCGAGAACCTGCCGGGCGTCGCCTTCGCTGACCCCGCCCCAGTCGGGGCCGAGCTGCCAGGTGCCGAGGCCGATCACCGAGACCTTGCGGCCGGTACGGGAGAGGGGACGCTGCTGCATTGCGGTTCCTTTCGAAGCTCGTCCGAGCCTATCCAGCCCGCGGAGCGGGGAGGGCCGGGGCGTCAAGCCCGTCTCGGGCGGCATCCCTCCGGCCTAGCGTGGCCCCACACCCACCGGAAGGATGACATGAACACTCCCGCCGATCGCCTCCCCGGAGCCGACGAAGAGAACATCGTCCCCG
>VGAV01000504.1 GCA_016870695.1 Actinomycetota bacterium
GCTGCGGCCCTCGGCGTCTTCCTCTTCTACATGCTCGTCGTGGGACGGCGCGCGGTGCGGCTCGGCGAGACCGGGGATCTGACCGAGTACGAGGCCGGGACACCCACGCTCGTCGCCGGGTGACCGCACCGCCGAGGGGGCGGCATCCCGAATCCGATCCGTCACCGGCGTGTTGTTTTTGATCAACTCAAAACAAGCTAGAGTGATCGAGTGCTCGACGGACGAATGGATGCCTCGGCGGATGCGATCATCCGCGAGGCCGGCCTGCGCGTGACGGCGACCCGCGTCGCCGTTCTGGACGCGTTGCGCTCACGCCCGCACGCGACCGCGGACGACGTGTTCGCCGGCATCCGCGACGTCCTCCCCGCCACCAGCATGCAGTCGGTCTACAACGCCCTCGGCGACTTCGTCGGGGCCGGGCTGGCCGCCCGCATCGAGCCGGCGGGGCACCCCGGCATGTTCGAACTGCGCGTCGGCGACAACCACCACCACGTGGTCTGCCGTCAGTGCGGGCGCGTCGACGACGTCGACTGCGTCGTCGGAGCCGCTCCCTGCCTGCACGCGCCGGCCGGCAGCGGATTCACGATCGAGACCGCCGAGGTCACGTTCTGGGGCGTCTGCCCCGACTGTCGAGCCACGTCCTGACACCCTTCCCCGAGAGGATTCCGATGAGCGACACGCTGAACGGATGCCCCGTCTTCCACGACGGAGGCGCCCCCGACGACAACCGGCTGCCGGTGGGCGAAGCCCCCGCCGACAGCGAGCCCGTCGGTGCCCTGCCGCACCCGACCCAGGGATCCGCCAACCGCGTGTGGTGGCCCGAGAGCCTGAACGTCAAGATCCTCGCGAAGAACAATGCCTCCCGCGATCCGCTCGACGAGGGCTTCGACTACAAGGCGGCCTTCGAGGCGCTCGACCTCGCCGCCGTCAAGAGCGACATCCAGCAGGTCATGACGACCTCGCAGGACTGGTGGCCCGCCGACTTCGGCCACTACGGCCCCCTCATGATCCGCATGGCCTGGCACAGCGCCGGCACCTACCGCGTGACCGACGGTCGCGGCGGCTCGGGGGCGGGCATGCAGCGCTTCGCTCCGCTGAACAGCTGGCCCGACAACGTCAACCTCGACAAGGCGCGCCGTCTGCTCTGGCCGATCAAGAAGAAGTACGGCCAGTCGATCTCGTGGGCCGACCTCATGATCCTCGCCGGGAACGTCGCGCTCGAGGACATGGGCTTCCCGACCTTCGGCTTCGCCGGCGGCCGCACCGATCAGTGGGAGCCCGACGACGACGTGTACTGGGGTCCCGAGACCACCTGGCTCGGAGACGAGCGCTACACGGGCAACCGCGAGCTCGAGCGTCCCCTCGCCGCGGTCCAGATGGGCCTCATCTACGTCAACCCCGAGGGCCCCAACGGCAACCCCGACCCCCAGCTGTCCGCGCACGACATCCGCGAGACGTTCGGCCGCATGGCCATGAACGACGAGGAGACCGTCGCCCTCATCGCCGGCGGACACACCTTCGGCAAGACGCACGGCGCGGCGAGCGACTCGCACGTGGGCGTCAACCCCGAGGCCGCCGACATCAACGACCAGGGCCTGGGCTGGAAGAACAGCCACGGCACGGGCAAGGGCGACGACACCATCACCAGCGGCCTCGAGGTCACCTGGACCTACCACCCGACCCGCTGGGACAACGAGTTCTTCCACATCCTCTTCGCCTACGAGTGGGAGCTGTTCCAGAGCCCCGCGGGCGCGCACCAGTGGCGCCCCGTGAACGGCGGCGGAGCGGACATGGTCCCCGAGGCGCACTCGGACGGCCGCCGCGAGCCCCGCATGCTCACGAGCGACCTCGCCCTGCGCGTCGACCCGGCGTACGAGAAGATCTCGCGCCGCTTCGCCGAGGACCCGGCGGCCTTCCAGGACGCGTTCGCCCGCGCCTGGTTCAAGCTGACCCACCGCGACATGGGCCCGCGCGAGCGCTACCTCGGCTCCGAGGTCCCCTCCGAGGTGCTCGTGTGGCAGGACCCCGTGCCCGCCGTCGACCACGCGCTGATCGATGCGACGGATGCCGCTGCCCTCAAGCAGCAGATCCTCGACAGCGGCCTGTCGGTGCAGCAGCTCGTCACCACCACCTGGGCCGCCGCCTCGACCTTCCGCGGCAGCGACAAGCGCGGTGGCGTGAACGGTGCGCGCATCCGCCTCGAGCCGCAGAAGAGCTGGACGGTCAACAACCCCGAGCAGCTGGCATCCGTCCTCGAGGTCCTCGAGCGGATCAAGGCCGAGTTCGACGCGCAGGCGGCGGACGGCAAGAAGGTCTCGATCGCCGACCTGCTCGTGCTCGCCGGCAACGCCGGGGTCGAGCAGGCCGCGC
>VGAV01000505.1 GCA_016870695.1 Actinomycetota bacterium
CCCCGACGGCGAGATCACCGTCACCGGCGCCGAGCTGGGCGCCACGGTCGACGCCGCCGCCCTCGCCGACCAGGCGTTCTCCGAGAACCCGATGTGGAACCCCTCGTCGTGGTTCCCCGAGGGCGCGGACATCGCCGTCGACGTCGACCCCTCCGTCGCGGCCTCCGTCCTGCACGACAAGCTCCCCGGCAGCTACCAGGCGCCGGTCGACGCGAGCGTCGCGTACGACGAGGGCTCGCAGGCCTTCGTCACCACGGCCGCCCAGCCCGGCGTCGGCATCGACGCCGCTGCGGTGACCTCCGCACTGCAGGCCGCCTTCGACGAGGGCTCCGCCGCGACCACCATCGAGGCGCAGGTCGTCCCCATCGCCGCCCCCGTCTCGACGGAGGCCGCGGACGCGGCGGTCGCGAAGCTCAACGGCATCCTGGACACCGCCGGCTTCTACGTCGGCGAGGAGCGCACCGCTCCCGTCGACCGGGCCACCGCCGCCTCGTGGCTCTCCGTCGCCCCCGACGGCGACGGCGGCTTCGCCATCTCCGCGAACGCCGCGAAGATCCAGCCCGCGGTGGACGCCCTCGCCGGTGAGATCAACCGCGACGCGGTGAACGCGTCCGTGATCGTCGACAGCGCGGGCGAGACCATCCACGAGCAGGTCGCGGGACAGACCGGCCGCACGCTCGGCGACACCGCCGACATCGCCGCCGCCTACGCCGCGCAGCTGACCGAGGGCAACGGCGCGTACGCGCTGCCCGTGACGGAGACGCCGTTCGAGACCACGACGACCGAGCGCCGCATCGAGGTCAACCTCACCACGCAGAAGACGATCCTCTGGCAGAACGGCGAGGTGTACCGCACGTACACGATCTCGTCCGGCGCCGGCGACCACGCCACCCACACGGGGAACTTCCGCATCGGCTGGAAGACCCAGATGCAGGACATGGGCTGTGTCCCCGGCTACGACTGGTGCACGCGCGACGTGCCCTGGGTCGCCTACTTCAACGGCGACGAGGGTTTCCACGGCACCTACTGGCACAACAACTTCGGCACGCCGATGAGCCACGGCTGCATCAACATGACCATCCCGCAGGCCAAGGAGCTCTACGAGTGGGCCTACCGCGGCACCGAGGTCTCCGTGCATTACTGAGCCGCGACCTCATGAGGGGGTGGATGCCATGGCATCCATCCCCTTCGTCGTTCCTGCCCTGTGACTCCGTCTCCCCAGCGCTGACTCGGCGCGTCTCCACACCGCTGGCTTGGCGCAAATGCACGCGGGGACGCCCCTGCCGTGTACATCTGCGGCAAGTCACGGCACGAAAGTGGGACGGGCGGGGCAGAGACGGGAAGAGGGGTGGATGCCGATGGCATCCACCCCTCTCGGGATCCCGCGGGGGTCAGCGCAGGGCGTCGACCACGGAGTTCAGCGTCGCGGACGGGCGCATGACCTTCTCGACCAGCGCCGTGTCGGGACGGTAGTAGCCGCCGATCTCGGCCGCGTGCCCCTGGACCGCGTTGAGCTCCTCGACGATCGTCTGCTCCTCGGCGGCGAGCTTCTCGGCGACGGGGCCGAAGACCTCCGCGAGCTCGGCGTCGGCGGGCTGGCCGGCCAGCTCCTGCGCCCAGTACAGGGCGAGGTAGAAGTGGCTGCCGCGGTTGTCGATCGTCCCGAGAGCGCGCCCCGGGGACTTGTCGTTCTCGAGGAACGTCCCGGTGGCGGCATCCAGGGTCTGCGCGAGGACGCGCGCCTTGTCGTTGCCGGTCGTGTCGGCGAGGTGCTCGAGGGAGGCCGCCAGCGCGAAGAACTCGCCGAGCGAGTCCCAGCGCAGGTAGTCCTCCTCGAGGAGCTGCTGCACGTGCTTGGGGGCCGAGCCGCCCGCGCCGGTCTCGAACAGGCCACCGCCCGCGAGGAGCGGGACGATCGAGAGCATCTTGGCGCTCGTGCCGACCTCGAGGATCGGGAACAGGTCCGTCAGATAGTCGCGGAGGACGTTACCGGTGACCGAGATGGTGTCCTCGCCGCGGCGGATGCGCTCGAGCGAGTACCGGGTCGCGTCGGCCGGCGCCAGGATCTCGATCGTGAGGCCGTCGGTGTCGTGGTCGCCGAGGTACTCGTTCACCTTCGCGATGAGGTTCGCGTCGTGCGCACGGCTCTCGTCGAGCCAGAACACGGCGGGCACCCCGGTCGCACGGGCGCGGGTGACGGCGAGCTTGACCCAGTCGCGGACCGCGACGTCCTTTGTCTGCGTCGCGCGCCAGATGTCGCCCGTGCTGACCTCGTGCTCGAGCAGCACGTCGCCGTTCGAGGCGACGACCCGCACCCGGCCGGGGGTCGCGATCTCGAAGGTCTTGTCGTGGCTGCCGTAC
>VGAV01000506.1 GCA_016870695.1 Actinomycetota bacterium
CGAGGGAGGGGTCGAGACCGGAGGAGGGGTCATCCTTTCCGGCCCTGCGTGGCCACGCCCTCGACGAAGTACCGCTGGCCGAAGGCGAAGATGATCAGCATCGGGAGCGTGACCAGGAGCGAGGCGACCATCACGTACTGGTAGTCGCCCTGGCCGCCCGCGCTCGGGCTGTACTTGGTCATGGCGTAAGCGATGCCGAGCGGGGCCGTGAAGTCCTCCACCGATCCGGCGTTGAGGTAGATGAGCGCCGCCTGCAGGTTGTTCCAGCTGGCCTGGAACTCGAACAGGAACACGATGATGAACGACGGGATCGACAGCGGCATCGCGATGCGCCAGAACAGGCCCCACGCGCTGCAGCCGTCCAGCCGCGCCGCCTCGAACAGCTCGCGGGGCACGCCGAGGAAGAACTGCCGCTGCAGGAAGATGTAGAAGGCGCTGCCGAACAGGTTCATGCCCCACAGCGGGACCCACGTGCCGAGCAGCCCGGTCTCCTTCCAGACCAGGTAGATCGGGATCATGGTCACCGCGCCGGGCAGCATCATCGTCGCGAGCACCAGCCCGAACAGCAGCTGACGCCCGGGGAAGCGGAAGTACGCGAAGCCGAACGCGACGATCGAGCTCATCACCGCGACGGTCGTGGCGGCCAGCAGCGCGATCGCGACGCTGTTGAACATCCAGCTCAGCAGGGGCAGCTGGCTCCACACCTCGGCGTAGTTGCCCGGGGTGAAGGTCTTCGGGATGAGGGCGTTGTCGAACACCTCGCCGCGCGGCTTGAGGCTGGCGGCGAGGAGCCACGCGAACGGGTAGAGGAACAGCAGCGCGAACAGCACGAGCACGATCGCCAGCACGACGCGCCCCGCCAGCGTCTTCGGCTGCGACAGCGCCCGGCGCCACCGCGGGCGTCTCGGCGCGACGGGCACGACCATCTCGGGGTGGGCGACCGCGACCCCCGGGGTCTCCAGCGATGTGGCCATCAGCGGTCTCCCTCGTAGTAGACGAAACGGTTGCCGAGGCGGACCTGCACGAGCGTGATGAGCAGGATGATCACGAACAGCAGCCAGGCCATCGCCGCGGCGAAGCCGAAGTTGAACTGCCGGAACGCCTGCTGGAACAGGTAGATGGCGTAGAAGAGGGAGGCCTCGGGGGAGGCGTTGCTCTGATCGCGCCAGAACAGCAGGTAGGCCTGGTCGAACACCTGGAACGCCGCGATCGTCAGGACGATGACGTTGAAGAACATCGCCCCCGAGATCATCGGCAGCGTGATCGAGAAGAAGCGGCGGATCGGCCCGGCCCCGTCGATCGAGGCGACCTCGTAGAGGTCGACCGGGACGTTCTTGATCGCCGCGAGGAAGATCACCATGGTGCCGCTGACGGTCCACAGCGCCATGATGACGATGCTCGGCTTGACCCAGGCCGGGTCCACGAGCCATTGCGGACCCGGGATGCCGATGGCCCCGAGCGCTTGATTGATCGCTCCCGAGTTGCCGTTGAGCAGCAGGAAGAACACCGCCGCGGTGGCAACCGCGGGCGTCATCTTCGGCAGGTAGTAGAGGGTCCGGAAGACGCCCGCGCCGCGCCCGACGCGGCTGAGGAGCAGGGCGAGGAAGAGCGCGAACGCGATCTCGAGCGGCACCGCCATGACGGCGTAGAACAGGGTGTTCCCGAGCGACACCGCCACGCGGGGGTCCTCGAACAGCTGCGCGTAGTTGTCCAGACCGACGGGTCGTGCGGCGCCCGTCGCCAGGTTGTAGCTGCTGAACGAGATGACCAGGCTGTAGATCATCGCGCCGGCAGTGAAGACGAGGAACCCGAGAATCCACGGCGAGATGAAGAGGTAGCCGGCGATGGCCTCCCGCCGGTTGTACTTCACCCGCGGACGTGCCGGCCGTCGTCCCCGCCGGGTCGCGCCGGTCGTCTCCTCGACGGCGAGTTCACGGGTCATCGTGGTGCTCCGGCGGTCCGCCCGACGGGGGCGGCCTCGTCGCGCGGGGGGCGCGGTGCGCGATCGTCCATGACGGTCCTCTCTCGCGTCGCGTCGTCGTCGACGTCGCGGTGGACACATCATCTACGCGAAGAGAACTTCGTTTCGAGGGCATTGCCTTTCTGCCGCCGAAGTGAGAGGCGCTTCTCCCCGCTCCGCGGGAACACGCGAAAAAACGCCGGGCCCGTCCCCGGAGGGACGGACCCGGCGTACGCGGAGCGGACGTCAGCTGACGTCGCCGCGCCAGGCGCCGGACTCGGCACCGCGCGACTCGATGTACTCCTTGAAGTTGTCGAGGTCCTTCTTGATCGAGTGGTCGTCGGCGCCGAAGACGGCACCGAGCTTCTCGAGGACGCCCGTGGGCTCCCAGT
>VGAV01000507.1 GCA_016870695.1 Actinomycetota bacterium
GTCACGATCGCGACGCTGCCCGGCGGGACCGACCTCGGTCCGATCGCCGACACGCTGGCATCCGTCGGGGGCCCGCTCGTCGACGTCGTCTACGGCGGATGGCCGACCCCGCTCGCGCAGGCCTGGCGGCGTGCCGGCCGAGACGCCCACGACGGACGCGGGATGCTGCTGCACCAAGCGCTGCTGCAGGTGCGCGTCTTCGTCGGCGGCGACCCCGCCCTGCCGCTCGACCGCGAGGACGCGGTGCTGGCCGCAATGCGCGCCGCGCTCGTGGGAGACTAGACGAATGCTGCGCGTACTGACGGCCGGAGAGTCCCACGGCCCCGAACTGGTCGCCCTCATGGAGGGAATGCCCGCGGGCGTTCCCATCTCGCCCGCCCAGATCCGCGCCGATCTGGCCCGCCGCAAGCTCGGCTACGGCCGCGGCTCGCGGATGAAGTTCGAAGAGGACGAGCTGTCGCTGTCGACCGGCATCGTCCACGGTTACACGATCGGCAGCCCCATCGCCATGCGCATCGGCAACACCGAGTGGCCGAAGTGGGTCGAGGTCATGAACCCGGAGCCCGTCGAGCTGTCGGACCGCTCGCGTGGACGCGGCGCGGCGCTGACGCGTCCCCGCCCCGGCCACGCCGACCTCGTCGGCATGCAGAAGTACGGCTTCGACGAGGCGCGTCCCATCCTCGAGCGCGCCTCGGCCCGCGAGACCGCCGCGCGCGTCGCGCTCGGCGCCGTCGCCCGCGCCTTCCTCGCCGAGCTCGGCATCCGCCTCGTCAGCCACACCCTCTCGATCGGCCCGGTCCGGGTGCCCGAGGACGCGCCGTTCCCCACGCCCGACGACGTGGACGCGCTCGACGCCGACCCGCTGCGGTGCTTCCACCCGGAGACCTCCGCCGAGATGGTCGCCGAGGTCGACGACGCGAAGAAGGCCGGCGACACCCTCGGCGGCATCGTCGAGGTGCTCGCCTACGGCGTTCCGCCGGGGCTCGGCTCGCACGTCCAGTGGGACCGGCGACTGGATGCCAAGCTCGCCCAGGCCCTGATGAGCATCCAGGCGATCAAGGGCGTCGAGGTCGGCGACGGCTTCCTCACGACCACCCGCCGCGGTTCGCAGGCGCACGACGAGCTGTTCCAGACCGAGGACGGCATCACCCGCTCCACCGATCGCGCCGGCGGCACCGAGGGCGGCATGTCCACCGGCACCGTGCTCCGCGTGCGCGCGGGGATGAAGCCGATCGCGACGGTGCCGAAGGCGCTGCGGACGGTCGACGTCGCCACGGGCGAGACCGCCTCGGCGCACCACCAGCGCTCCGACGTGTGCGCCGTGCCCGCCTCGGGCGTCGTCGCGGAGGCCATGACGGCGATCACCCTCGCCGACGCCGTGCTGGAGAAGTTCGGCGGCGACAACGTGGCCGAGACCAAGCGCAACCTCGACGCGTACCTCGCGAGCCTGCCGCAGACCCTGCGCAGCACCGACGCGTCGGACGCCGCGCTCCTCGCGCATGACCTCGTCTGACGGCGCGCCGGCAGAGATCCCCGGCGCTGCGGTCGTCCTCATCGGACCGATGGGGGCGGGCAAGACGAGCGTGGGGCGCCGTGTCGCCCGGGCGCTGGGCGCCACGTTCAGCGACACGGACAAGATCGTCGTCCGCGACCACGGGCCGATCCGCGACCTGTTCCTCGCGCACGGCGAGGCCCACTTCCGGGCGCTCGAGCGCGAGGCCGTCGTCGAGGCCCTCGACCGCGGCGGCGTGGTCGCGCTCGGCGGCGGGGCGGTGCTGGACCCGCAGACGCGCGAGCGCCTGACGGCCCACCGCGTCGTCCTGCTCACAGTGGCCCCGCACGTCGTGGCATCCCGCATCCACGGCGACGACCGGCCCCTCCTGGGCGGGGAGGACCCCGTGGTCCGCTGGCAGCGCATCTACGAGGAGCGGCGACCGGTCTACGAGCAGGCCGCCGACATCGCTTTCGACACCTCGTCGGGACCGCTCGCGCGCGTCGTCGACGACATCGTGGCCTGGGCACGCCGTGTGCCGGCCGGAGAGACGGCATGACCGACACCACCACCATCAGCGTCGCCGGCGACCCCGGCTACGACATCACGATCGGCCGCGGCCTGCTCGCCTCGCTCGCGGACACGCTGCCCGCCGCGGCGCGGAAGGTCCTGGTGGTGCACCCGCCGACCCTCGCCGCGCAGGCGGAGGCCCTGCGGTCGCAGCTGATGGGCGACCGTCAGGTGCTGCTGGCCGAGATCCCCGACGCCGAGGCCGGCAAGCGCGTCGAGGTCGCGGCGTTCTGCTGGCAGGTGATGGGTCAGGCCGACTTCACCCGCACCGACG
>VGAV01000508.1 GCA_016870695.1 Actinomycetota bacterium
CCCCGCAGGAGTGGGGAGGAGTCGCGGCCGTGTGCGGGCGGCTCGGCCGTCCTGTGGAGCCCGGGAAGCCGCCTTGAGAGCCGTCCTGCGGAGACCGGAGACGACACGCCTCCCCGCAGCCCGCCGCACCGGCGTGTCCCCCCTGGACTCCGCACGACGGCACACCGCCCGGCCCGCGACCGCCCGCGAGACCCCCGGTCACCCCCGGAACCGTCCTGCGGAGACCGGGGACGACACGCCGCCCCGCAGCCCGCCGCACCGGCGTGTCGCCCCTCACCTCCGCACGACCGCACACCGAGGACCGCGACCGCCCGCGAGACCGCCGGCTGCCCCTCGACTCCGCACGACGGCACACCGCACAGGACCCGGTCCACCCCGCATGCCGGGGAAGGAATATGGATGCCACGGGCACGACGAAGGGGCCCGGATCCTGGCGGATCCGGGCCCCTCTATGCGGGTCAGGTCACTCGTTGAGCGAACCGAACTCCGTGTTCAGCAGCGTGTACTTGTTGTCCGCGCCGTACTGGTAGATGCCGACGTACGCCTCGGTCGGGTCGCCGTTCTCGTCGAACGTGATCGGGCCGGAGACACCGTCGTAGTCGATGTCGGTGTCCTCGTTGATGAGCGCGAGGCAGTCCGCGAACGTCGTGCACTTCTCGCCGCCCTCGGAGACCGACTGCATGTTGTCGCGGATCGCCGTGCCCGAGTCCTCGCCCGCCTGAGCGGCGGCCAGGGCGGCCACGATGACGGCGTCGTACGACTCCGGCGAGTAGCTGAAGTCGGTCAGCTCGGGGTCGACCTCGAGCAGACGGGACTGGAAGTCGCTGTCGGCCGGGTTGCCGGGCAGGGTGCCCTTGCCGCCCTCGAGCGTGCCCTCCGGGAACTCGTACGAGTTCGACAGGTTGCCGTCGACGAAGTAGACCTGCGATCCCGGGTAGCCCTGCGTGTTGACGAGCTCGGGGATGATCGAGGAGGTCTCCTCGAACGCAATCACCGCGATGGCGTCGGGCTGAGCCGCGAGCAGCTCGTCGACCTGCGACGTGAAGACCGTGTCGCCCGGGTTGTAGGGGACCGCGACCGAGACCTCGCCGCCGGCGGCCTCGATGGCCGTCGTCGCGTTGTCCTTGAGGCCGATGCCGTAGGGGTCGTTGATGTAGATGATGCCGACGTTCGCCGCACCGTCACCGGTCATGAGGTTACCGAGCACGCGACCCTGGAGGACGTCCGAGGGAGCGGTGCGCCAGTAGTAGCCGTCGTCGGCGTAGTCGGTGAAGTCGGGCGAGGTGTTCGCCGGCGAGATCTGGACCACGCCCGCGTCGACCAGCTGGTCGACGAACGTGAACGAGACGCCCGACGACGCCGCACCGATGACGACGTCCGCGCCGGCGTCGACGAGCTCGCTCGCCGACTGGGTCGCGATGTCGGTGGTGGTGTCACCGGAGTCGCGCTCGGTGAGCTCGACCGTGAAGGGGAACGCGTCGCCAGCGGCCTCGATGTCCTGCACCGCGAGCTTGACACCCGCGACCTCGGGCGGGCCGAGGAAGGCGAGGTTACCCGTGGCGGGCAGGATCGTGCCGACGTGGAAGGTCCCGTCGGACTCGGACACGGCTCCCCCGCCGGACGAGGCGGAGGGGGCTGCGTCGCTGCCGCCGCCACCGCTGCACGCGGCGAGGAAGAGCGCGCTGGCACCGATCACGGCGATACCGCCGAAGACCTTGCCCGCGCGCGTGCGCGTGAAGACGCTCATAGTGCTCCTTGCTGTGGATGAACGTTCGGCAGCGTCGGGACGCCGCCTGGTGACCTAAACCTAACGGCCCGCAGGTTTTCGCCGTATTGCCGTTCGTTAACGATGTGAGTCACCCCGGTCACGGCCGCATAACGACCGCCGCTTCACCCCAGGGATCGCCCGGAAGCACCGGATGCCTCCCCCTCAGACGGGCTCGGACACCTCGGCCGGGACACGCCGGTTCCTGCGTGCCGCGGCCACCGAGTCCGCACTGAGGAGCACCAGCGCGACCCACACGAGACCGAACCCGATCCAGCGCTCCGCGGTCATCGGCTCGTGCAGCACCCACACGCCGATGATGAACTGCAGGATCGGTGCGACGAACTGCAGCAGACCGATCACCGTGAGAGGGGCGCGACGCGCACCCGAGGCGAAGAGCAGCAGGGGGACGGCGGTGACCGCTCCGGCCGCGAGCAGCAGGAGGGTGTGGACGGGGCCCGCGGTGCCGAGGGTGAGGCCGGTCGTCGCGCTGACGGCGATGAGCTGCACCACCGCGACGGGGAGGAGCCAGAACGACTCGAGGGTCAGTCCGCTGACGGCATCCACCG
>VGAV01000509.1 GCA_016870695.1 Actinomycetota bacterium
CCCCGTACGACGTCGTGGTGCTGGACCGCGACATCCCGGGCCCGAACGGCGACGAGATCGCCCGCCGGCTCTCGGCCCGGGCGGAGGCGCCGCGCGTGCTCATGCTCACCGCCGCCGACCGTCTCGACGACAAGGCGAGCGGGTTCGAGAACGGCGCCGACGACTACCTGACGAAGCCGTTCGCGCTGCGGGAGCTCGTCCTGCGCCTGCGCGCGCTCGCCCGCCGCCCCGCCGCGACCGCCCCGCCGGTCGTCGAGCGACACGGCCTGCGGCTCGACTCGTTCCGCCGCGAGGTGTATCGGGAAGGCCGGTACGTCTCGCTCACCCGCAAGCAGTTCGCCGTGCTCGAGGTGCTGATGGCCGCCGACGGCGGGGTGGTCAGCGCCGAGAACCTCCTCGAGCGCGCCTGGGACGAGAACGCCGACCCCTTCACCAACGCCGTCCGCATCACGATCTCGACCCTGCGCAAGCGTCTCGGCGAGCCGTGGCTGATCCAGACGGTCGCGGGTGTCGGCTACCGCATCGGCCCCGCGGATGGCTGAGCCGGACGCCGGGTCTCACCCCGCCGGGCGTGCTCCCGGGCGGAGCGACACGCGTCCCGCTCCGCGGGCTCTCCGGCCCGGCGGGGTGCGTCCCGCCGGGTTGAGCGTCCGCGTGAAGCTCACGCTGAGCTACGCCCTGTTCGTCCTCATCGTCGGGGTGGCCGTCTTCGCCCTCGGCTTCCTCCTGCTGCGCTTCGTCCCCGAGGGCAACCTCTACGCCGACAGCGGCGCGTTCGCCCCGCGGCGGACGGACCTCGTCGAGGTCTTCGTCCGCTACGCGACGTGGACGCTCCTCGGCCTGGCCGTGGTGGGTCTCGGCGGCGGCTGGATCGTCGCGGGGGTCATGCTGCGCCCGCTGCGGCGCATCACCGACGCCGCCCGCGCCGCCCGCGACGGCGCCTTCGACCAGCGCATCGCCCTGCCCGGCCGCCGCGACGAGCTCACCGACCTCGCCGACACCTTCGACGGGATGCTCGCCCGCGTCACCGAGACCCTGGACGAGCAGCGACGTTTCGCCGCGAACGCCTCGCACGAGCTGCGCACCCCGCATGCGACGATGCGGACGATGCTCGAGGTCGCCCGGTCCGACCCCGCCGGCGCCGACATCCCGCGGCTGCTGCAGCGGCTGGACGACACCAACGAACGCGCGATCCGCCTGACCGAGGCGCTCCTCGCGCTCGCTCGCGCCTCCCGCGGCGGCATGATCGAACGGCGCCCGGTGGACGTCGACGCCGTCGTGACGGAGCTCGTCGCCGAGCTTTCCGGGGGACTCACCGGGGAGTCTGCCGTCCGGACTCCCGAGACCCCGATCGGGGCGAGCACCCTCGCCGCGCCGGGCGTACGGATCCTGCGCGACCGCGTGGAGACCGTCGCCGTCACCGCGGGCGACGAGATCCTGATCCGCCAGGCGATCGGCAACCTCCTGCGCAACGCGCTGCTCTACAACGTCCCAGACGGATGGGTGCGCGTGACCGTGCACGTCGACGGACGGCACGTGATCGTCGACATCCTCAACACCGGACCCCTTCTGGATGCCGCCACGGTGGCGACCCTGCCGGAGCCGTTCGTCCGCGCTGCCGCACGCCAACGCGGGCGGGGCGACGGTACCGGACTGGGGCTGGCCATCGTGGCATCCATCGTCCGCGCCCATGCCGGGAGGCTGGAGCTGTGGCCGCGCGATGGCGGCGGCCTGCACGCGCGGCTTCGACTTCCGCGCACCTGAACGCCTCTCGCGGGGGTGCTGCGATTGGACCCTGTCGGTGCGATGCGGGTCCCGGGTGGATGCCGTGCCCTCCGGCTTTCAGCCTCGCGAGCGCGACAGCGCCGCCGCGGTCCGGGCCACGAGGCGGACCAGGATCACCACGGCGGTTCCGAGGATCGCCCCGGCAGTGTTCGCCAGGACGTCGTCCACGTCGGGCACCCGGCCGGGGATGGCCGCCTGCGCCGTCTCGATCACGATCGACAGCACCGCGCCGAACCCCGCGGCGAGCCATGCCCACCGCAGCGGGAGCAGGGCGGCGACGGCCATCCCGACGGGGACGAACAACGCGACGTTGAGCGTCGTCTCGGCGCCCGCGACGAAGAGGGCGTCCATGACCTCGACCGGCAGGACGTCCATCGCGTCGAACCCGGCAGCGCGCAGGGGCCGGGCGAGAGCGCGCGGGGCGAGGGTGAGCGCCCCGACGACGGCGAGGACCGCCGCCGCGATCAGAACGCGGGTGGGCGTCGGGAACGCGGCCGCCGGAGACGGGGCAGGCGCCGGGCGGGCCGAGACGGCGG
>VGAV01000510.1 GCA_016870695.1 Actinomycetota bacterium
CGTGGCATCCCTCACTCTGCTGACCGCGGCCGTCGGCGCCGGACTCGGCTTCGGCGCGCAGAACATCGTCAAGGACGTGCTCAACGGCATCTTCATCGTCGCCGAGGACCAGATCGGCATCGGCGACGTCGTCGACCTGGGTCTGGCGACCGGCATCGTCGAATACGTCAGCGTCCGGGTGACGCACGTCCGCGACGTCAACGGCACGCTCTGGTACGTCCGCAACGGCGAGATCACCCGCATCGGCAACATGTCCCAGGGCTGGTCCCGCGTCATCATCGACCTCGCGGTGCCCGTGGACGCCGACATCGACGAGGTCGAGAAGGCGATGCTCACCGCGGCGAAGGGCCTGGCAAAGGATGCCAAGTGGCGCACCCGCATCATCGAGCAGCCCGAGGTGTGGGGGCTCGAGTCGGTCAGCGGCGACGCGCTCGTCATCCGTCTCGTCATGAAGACGCGAGCCAACGCGAAGGACGACGTCGCGCGAGAGCTGCGCGTCCGGCTCAAGCGCGCCATCGACGCGATGGGGCTGACGCTCCCCCACCTGAACTCGATCATCCTCACCGGCCTCGAAGGGGCGCAGCGCGTCCGCGGCGCCAACCCGCCGAAGACCAAGCCCACCCCCGTGCCCGCCCCGCCGGAGCGGCCGGTGTGGCGTCCGCGGCGGCGTAAGGTGAAGCTCTCCGACGCGGACGACGGCACGGAGACCGCGGCATCCCCGTCCTCGCCCGGTGACGTCCCCGGCGCGACGGCCGTCCCGACCCCGCCGGCGCCGGGCGCCGGTACGCCGAAGCCCACTCCGCCCGCCGTCCGCGCGGACGAGACCGACCCCGAAGGGACCCCGTGACCGAGCCCGTGACCTTCTACGAACAGGTCGGCGGCATGGACACGTTCCGCCGGCTGGTGGACGCCTTCTACCGCGGCGTCGCCGAGGACGAGGTCCTCAAGCCGATGTACCCCGAGGAGGACCTCGGTCCGGCCGCGGAGCGGCTGACGCTCTTCCTCGCGCAGTACTGGGGCGGACCGACCACGTACGGCGAGACGCGCGGCCATCCGCGCCTGCGGATGCGTCACATGCCGTTCCACGTCGATCCCGACGCGCGCGACCGGTGGCTGGCGCACATGCGCGCCGCCGTCGACGAGATCGCCCTGCCGCCGGTGCTGGAGGCGACGCTGTGGGACTACCTCGAGCGCGCCGCCTTCGCGATGGTCAACACCTTCGAGCCGCGCGGCGGCGGTCCGCAGCGGACCGGACGGCCGGGTCCCGGCCTGTCCGTGCGCAACGCCGACTGACGCCCCGCCCGCGGCCGGGGATCCGGGTCACCGGCCGAAGAAGTCGCCCAGTCCGGGGATCTCGAAGTTCGACAGCTGCTCGCCGAACCCGCTGACTTGGTCGCCGACGCCGGAGACGGCGTCCTGCGCGCCGCCGGCCCAGTCGCCGACGGCACCGAGGTCCGCACCGGAGGCGAGCGACTCGAGGTCGACGCCCTCCGCCATCCCCGCGAAGTCGACGCCCATCTGCCCGGCCTGCGCCAGCAGCGGCGCGGCGACCGCGCTGACGATCGCGCCGCCGGCGACGGCGGCGAGCAGACCGCCCGCGCCGACCACACCGGCGCCGATGAGCCCGCCGCGTCCCGCGCGGGCGAGCAGCGTCGACATGCGCCCCGGCTGGCGCGCCTCGGTGCGTGCGGCCGTGAGTGCGAGGTCGCCGGCTGCGTCGGATCGGGGACGCTCGTGCGGGCTCAGCTCGGCATCCATGCGGGCCCGGACGTGCGCACGCTGCTCGGGCGTCAGGCGCTCGAAAGCCTCGCGGTGCATGCGCTCGACCTGCTCGGGGTCGGCCGTCCGCAGCAGGTAGTCGTACCGCGCGATCGCGGCCTTGTCCTGGGGGCTGAGGGGCGCGGTCGACCCCGCGGCGCTCGGCGGCGCGTACCGTCCGGGCGTGGTCCCCGGCGCCGGAGGTGCGTAGCGGTCCGCGGGAGGCGCGGTGTCCGGACGCGTGCGACCGTCGCCGGTCACGGCGTCCGCCGCCTTGCGGACCATGTCGCGCCAGTCGCCGGAACCGGACCCTCCGCCGGCAGCGTGGGAGCGGGAGGCGGAGCGCTGTCCGCCCTGCTCGGAGGTCATCTTCTCGACGGCGCGGGACGCCATGCCGAACAGACGGGAGATCGAAGCCATGGGGGTACCTCTCGACGGCGGCCGAGGCCGCGACGTCAAGGTCTCCTCCGCCCTGCGGGCCGGGCGCCCGGGACCCAACCGTGGATCCGTGATGACGAGCGCACCGCGCGGGAGTACTCCCCTTGCTTCCGTCGAGAGTAG
>VGAV01000511.1 GCA_016870695.1 Actinomycetota bacterium
CATGAGCGCCGCCATCAGCGGCGAGGTCTCGCTCGTCTCTGCGGTCATCGTGTGTGCTCCCCATGTCCGTCGGTGCCTTCTCACTATAACTAGACACCTAAGGTTCCCCTGCTGATCATCATTCCCAATTAATTCTCGGTCTGTTACCTAACGAAGCTAACTACGTGGTAGGTTGATGATCACTGGGGCTGAGTGTCCCCGGACGAGACGGAAGGAAACCGCCATGACCAGCAACGTGTTCTCCTGGGGTCAGCCCTCGCGCCTGCGTCGGTCGACGTTCGTCCCGTCTCCCGCTGAGATGACGGCGCAGCGTCTGTCGACCGCGGTGGTCGCCGCCGCCGTCGTCACCTCCGCCGCCGGCCTCGCCGTTCTCGCGCCGCTGGTCTTCTGACCCGCTCCCTTTCTCTTCCTCCGCACGCACCACACAGCCAGGAGTCCTCATGGGCAAGCTCTTCTACGGTTCCGACCCCCAGCCGATCGAGATCGACGACCGACTGCTGCAGTACCTGCAGGTCGTCCTCGCGACCAAGCTCCGGCGGAGCGAGTCGTTCACCTTCACGTGGACGGACGCCGCGGCCGCTCACTCACGCACGACGCTGTGGATCCAGCCGTCCATCTCCTTGCGCTTCTTCTTCTCGAGCGCGGAGCCGGTGCGCCTCTCCGGCGGCTACCTGCGCCAGCTCGCGGACCAGGCGGCCATGTCGTCCGGTCTCCTGCTGAACGCCGCCACGTGGCAGCAGCAGGAGGACGCCCACCGCGTCCAGCTCGCCGCCGCCGCCTGAGTGCGGCGGGGGAGTGCGCCCCTTCTCGTTAGAAGCCCCTGGCCGTCTCGTGTGAGACGCCGGGGGCTTCGCCGCGTCGGCGGGGTCTCTGTTGGCGGGTCTCCGGGAGGCGGCTCCCGGAACGGAAAAACCCCCCGGTTGACCGGGGGGCTTCGTTGTGGGCGATACCAGACTCGAACTGATGACCTCTTCCGTGTGAAGGAAGCGCGCTACCAACTGCGCCAATCGCCCGTCGTCCCGAACGGGACTCAACGATCGTAGCGGATGCCGAGCGGTGCTTCGAACCACCGGGGGAAGACACGCGCGGGCCGCGCCCCGTTTTGCGCATGCGCCAGGATCGGGTAATGTCTTACGAGTGCTCGGGGCAAGCCCCGGGAACGAAATGCGGATGTAGCGCAGTTGGTAGCGCATAACCTTGCCAAGGTTAGGGTCGCGAGTTCGAGTCTCGTCATCCGCTCGAGTGGAGGAGTCTCCGTCTGGGAAACCGACGGGGATCACGACACGTGGGTCGAACCACACACGGTGGCGTGGCCGAGCGGCTAGGCACCGGCCTGCAAAGCCGTTTACACGGGTTCGAATCCCGTCGCCACCTCGCCTCATAACAGAACAGCCTTCACAGGCGCGATTGGCGCAGCGGTAGCGCGCTTCCCTGACACGGAAGAGGTCACTGGTTCGATCCCAGTATCGCGCACCACCTGAAACCCCCGGCCTTCCGGGGGTTTTCTGTTTCTCCGGCGGGCTCATGCGAAGCGGCATCCCGTCGTGTAAACGCCCGCACCCGGTGGAAACGCCGTGCCACCGCGTTTCCACCCGCGGGGAGCGTTTGCTGCCTGGGTGTGGGCGGGGGCGGGGCTCGTGCGAAGCGGCATCCTGTCGTGTAAACGCCTTGAGCCGGGGGAAACGCCGTGCCACTGCGTTTCCCCCGGCGGGGAGCGTTTACTGGGCAAGAGCGAGGGCGCACGGCGTGTCACGATGAACGGGTGAACGACTCCGCCCGGGAACGCCCGGTCCTGCTGGTGCTCGACGTGGTCGACGGGGGCCGCGACGATCCCGCGTACGAGGACAAGCTCAACGAGCTGACCGCCGGGGTGCTGCGAGCCGCCGCGGACAGCGGGTTCCTCGTGGACCGTGTCGCCGCCGGATCGCTGGCCGTCGGCGACCGCGCGGACCGGGTGACATCCGCGGACGCGCTCATCGTCATGGGCGGCGAGGACGTCGACCCCGCGCTGTACGGCGGCGACGTCGACGACCCGCGGGTGGGGCAGACCTTTCCCGCGGCCGACCGGGCGCAGGTCGACCTCATCCGCGCGGCGGTCGCCGCCGGCCGTCCCGTCGTGGGCATCTGCCGGGGGATGCAGATCGTCAACGTCGCGCTCGGGGGCACGCTCGTGCCGCACCTCGAGGGCGACGCGCACGTGAACCCGGGCAGCGTGGCCGACTGCATGGTCGACCACGGCATCACCGTCGAGCCCGACAGCGCGATGGCGCGCGTCTTCGGCGCGACGCAGCTCACCGTCCGCAGCGCTCACCACCAG
>VGAV01000512.1 GCA_016870695.1 Actinomycetota bacterium
GCGAGGATCGATACGCGCGCGGTCGACGTAGAGGCGGAGACCAGCTGGGCCACGGGCCAACTCGTCTTCACCGATATCCCGCTGGCGCAGGCGGTGGCGGAGATGAACCGTTACCTCACCGACAAGATCGAGATCGACGACCCCGCCATCCGGTCGGTGGCCGTCAACGGCGTCTTCCGCACCGGCGACCGCGACGCCTTCGTGGCCGCGTCTTCGGATGTCATGGGATTACGGGCTGTTCCAAAGGCGGACGGATCGGTCGGGCTCTCCCGGCGCAGAAATTAATTCGGGACGCCGAGAGGGTTAGCCCCGGTCTCGATGGTCTCTCTCTTCAGCGCCACTGGGGGCGTCGAGGGGAAACCAGTCTATGAGCCGTTCCTATCTGCTGTCAGGCGCCGCCGCGGTCGCCTGCATCGTCGCCGCCAGCTCGCCCGCGTGCGCTCAGTCCGTGCGGGAGTTTCGGATTCCGCACGGACCGATGAGCGAGGCGTTGACGGCCTTCGGGCGGCAGTCCGGTCACCAGATCTTCTTTACCTCCGACACCGTGGCGGGCCTGCGGTCGCCCGGCGTCAGCGGTCGGCTGGAGCCGGGGGCGGCCTTGGACCGGCTTCTGTCCGGTTCCGGCCTGACCTGGTCGCAGAGCCGGCCTGGGGTCTTCGCGGTGCAGCGGGCCGGCATGGCGAGTGTCGACGAGGCGGTCGAGATCGATGAAGTCATCGTAACGGGAACGCTGCTGCGGTCGTCGGGAGATTTGGCATCGCCCGTGGTTCAACTGGACCGAGATGCGCTGGATGGAACCGGTCGTGGCACTGTCGCCGACATTCTCGTTTCCTTACCTCAGAATTACGCCGGCACGTCCACGCCGGTGAGCCAAGCCACGCTCGCTGATGCCGGCACCTCGAACGATGTCTACGCCACCGGGGTGAACCTTCGCGGTCTCGGGGCGGCGTCCACGCTGGTTCTCGTGAATGGTCGTCGGCTCGCAGGAACCGGGTCTCGTGCGGAGTTCGCCGACGTCTCGGCCCTTCCGTCGGCGGCCGTCGACAGGGTCGATGTACTTCTGGACGGCGCATCTGCGCTTTACGGGTCCGATGCGGTCGCGGGCGTTGTGAACGTGATCATGCGGCGATCCGTGGACGGACAGGAGACGCGAGCACGCGTCTCCGCCGCGGAAGGCGGTGCAGAGGACGTCCAAGTCTCGCACCTCATAGGTCGTAACTGGGGATCGGGCGCAGCCTACCTGGCCTATGAATATCAATCCGCCAACGCGTTGAGCGGTTCGGACCGAAGCGTCACGGCGGATGGAGATCTGCGACCCTTCGGTGGGAGTGACCGCCGTGGTTTCTACAGCGCGCCCGGCAATATTCTCGCGCTCAACCCCGCGACATCTGCGTTCGAAGTCCAGTTCGCGATCCGCCCACCGACCGGTGGAACGGCGCAGACCCCCGGCGACTTCGCGGCAGGCCAGAGCAATCTTCAATCCCCGCTCGCCGGTATCGATCTTCTGCCTGCACTCGAACGCCACAGCGCGTATGCGCGCATCCGGCAATCGATAGGCGAACGGCTCGAGTTGACCGGGGACATCCGTTACAGCCTTCGAACGACGGAGTCGGCAACGGCGGCCGCCGCGGGGATCTTCAATGTCACACAAGCCAATCCGTGGTTCGTGTCGCCGAACGGCGCTTCATCGCATACCGTGGCGTATTCTTTCCTTCGGGATATAGGGCCAGCGCGGAGCTCGACCGAATCCGAGAGCTTGGGCTTGACTATCGGTGCGCGTTACGACGTTTCGCCGACTTGGTCGGTCGAGGCCTACGTGGCCGACGCTTGGGAACTGGCGGACTTCGGCGTAAGCAACCGCGTCAACACTCGGTTCCTGTCGGAAGCCTTGGGGAACATCCCAGACGACCCGGCAACGCCCTTCCGTGCTGCAGTAGATGGTTACTTCAACCTCTTCGGAGACGGCAGCGCCAACGCCCAGGCTGTGTCGGACTTCATCGGCAGCGGCTACGGTGTTGTCCGGAATCGTAGCCGCGCAAGTTCGGCGAACCTGCTTGTGCAGGGACCTCTTTGGCGTCTTCCGGGAGGTGATATCTCGTTGGCTGTCGGAGGCCAGGCGAGACGAGAGGCCTTTGAGACCGAGGGCGAGACCTTCCTGACGGCAGCCGCGCCCCGTTTTATCTCCAGCCCCGACCGATCTCGAGCCATCTCCGCAGTGTTCGCCGAGGCGCGCATTCCGATTGTGGGACCGGACAATGAAAGAGCCGGGATCCGGCGCCTGGAGCTTTCTGTCGCGACCCGGTTCGAGGACTAC
>VGAV01000513.1 GCA_016870695.1 Actinomycetota bacterium
TCGGTCTGGCCTACCGGCGCGAGGTCATCCGGATGCTCGTCCTCGTGGCGGTGCTGATCTCCGTCTCGACGACCATGGTCGGGCCGATGACGTTCTTCGGCTTCATCGTCGCGACGCTGGCCTACCAGCTCGCCGGCTCGTCGCAGCACCGGGTGGTCCTGCCGTTCGCGGTGCTGCTCGGCATGGCCACCCTGCTGACCGGCTACTTCGTGCTGCGCCACGTCTTCTACGCCGCCGGCATGCTGTCGATCATCATCGAGTTCGCCGGCGGCCTGTTCTTCCTCGTCTACCTCCTGCGAAAGGGCGCGCTGTGATCCGCCTCACCGACGTCTCCATGACCTACGGCGACTTGACCGTGCTGGGGCCGGTCGACCTCGACATCCCCGCCGGGGGCATCACGGCGCTCGTCGGCCCCAACGGAGCGGGCAAGTCCACGATGCTCACCGTCATCGGGCGGCTCGCCACCCCCTCGACCGGTCGCGCCGAGATCGCCGGGCACGACGTGGCGACCACCCCCGGTCGCACTCTCGCCAAGATCGTGTCGATCCTGCGGCAGGAGAACCACTTCGTCACCAGGCTCACGGTGCGCGAGCTCGTGGGGTTCGGGCGCTTCCCCCACTCGCAGGGGCGCCTGACGGCGCAGGACCACGAGAAGATCGACGAGGCCATCGCGTTCCTCGACCTCACCGACCTGGCCGGTCGCTACCTCGACCAGCTCTCGGGCGGGCAGCGGCAGCGCGCCTACGTCGCGATGGTGCTCGCTCAGGACACGGACTACATCCTGCTCGACGAGCCGCTCAACAACCTCGACATGAAACACGCCGTCGCCATGATGCGGCAGCTGCGGCGGGCGGCCGACGAGCTGGGCAAGACGATCGTCATCGTGATCCACGACATCAACTTCGCGGCCGCGTACGCCGACCGCATCATCGCCCTCGCCGACGGACAGGTCGTCCACGAGGGGACGCCCGTCGAGCTCATGACGCCGGACACGCTCGAGGAGGTGTTCGGGACGGCCGTCGAGATCCGCCGCGACGGGGCCTACCCCGTGGCGGTCTACTACCGCTGACCGTCAGAGCTCGACGCCATTGTCGGGGTCGTTGACGCCGACATTTCGTCCCCGGCTCGATTCGTAGGCGATGAGCCACCCGATCGACACGACGACCGCGAGCACGACGCCCAGCCACACGTTCTGGAGGACGAGGCCGACCAGGACGCCCAGCCCGAGCAGGACGACGGTGCCGAGGATCCAGTGGGTGCGGCCACGGGGCCAGCCGGTTGCGGGTTCGCTCATCCCCACAGACTACGGATGCCGGATGCGGACGGGCCCGGGAAGCGCCGACCGTCAGCGGTGGCGGTGATCCTCGGGGTGCAGCCGCGGACCGCGACGGGGCTCCAGCGCCGAGCCGGCGTAGATGAGACGGATGACGCGCTGCCGGTGCCCCGCGAACGGCTCGAGCAGCTCGAGCATGCCGTCGTCGTCGGTGCGGTGGCCGGTGAGGGCGAAGCCCACCTGGTGAGCGAGGTGGTAGTCGCCCACGCTCACGGCATCCGGATCGCCGAAGGCCCGAATGCGCGTCTCGGCGCTCGTCCAGATACCCACCCCGCGGAGGCTGATGAAGACGCGGTCGCGGGCTTCGCCGTCGGTGGCCGCCTCGGCCGCGCGCACGACGGAGGGGCCCCGACGCGCGGTCTCGACGATGGTCCGGGACTGCGGGGGCTCGAGGCCGGCGCGGTGCCACGCCCAGGACGGGACGTGACGCCAGCCGTCGATGTCGGGCGGGGCGAACATCGGTCGCGGCGTCGGCCCCGGCGCGCGCTCCCCGTACCAGGTGACGATGCTGCGCCACGCGGAGAAGGCCTGCATGCTCGTGACCTTCTGCTCCATGATCGCGCTGACCAACGCGTCGAAGACGAGGTCGGTGCGTCCGATGCGCAGGTCGGGATGGCGGCGGTGCCATTCGGCGACGGAGGGATGCCGTGACGCATCGAACCCGTCGGGCTCGTCGTCGCGTCCGCACAGTGCGGGCAGCTGATCGAGGGCCCACTCCGCGCCCGGGCCCCACGCAGCGGCGCGGACCGTGCCGCCCGCGCTCTGCCGGAGCGCAAGGGTCGCGACCCCCAGGGGCGTCCGGCTCGCCCGCCACACGACGCCGCCCGCCGAGAGCGGGGTGGTGGCCGTGAATGTCGGGTCGTTGCCGCCGTGACGCTGTGCGAGGACGGCGCGACCCACGTCGGTCGGCGCCGCGGGGCGGTACTCCGACTCGCGCGGCTTCTCAACCGGGACGGCGAGCTCGCGCTGC
>VGAV01000514.1 GCA_016870695.1 Actinomycetota bacterium
GCGCACGACCCACGACAAGACGGCCGTGTACTCGTTCTCGGCCCCGCTCGAGGCCGGTGCCGTGCTCGCCGGCGCCGGGACGCCGCAGCGCTGCGCCCTGCAGCGGTTCGGCCAGCGGCTCGGGCTCGCGTACCAGCTCGTCGACGACCTCATCGGCGCGTTCGGCACCGCAGCCGCGTCCGGCAAGGACGAGGGCTGCGACCTGCGTGAGGCGAAGAGGACGCACCTGATCGTCCTGGCCCGCGAGACCGAGAGCTGGCCCGAGGTCAGCGAGGCCCTCGCCCAGGCGCACACCGGCCCGGTCGCGATCCGCGCCGCCCAGCGGGCGCTGTCGGACTCGGGCGCCCGGATCCGGCTCGAGGAGCTCGTCTGCGAGACCCTCGACGAGGCCCGTGCCATCGTCACCGCCTCGACGCTCCCGGCCGCCTCGCAGGCCATGCTGCTCGAGCTCGTCGACGCGGTGCAGGAGCGCGTTCCGTGAGCCTCGCCCCCACCGGCCTCGCCCTGTACTCCCGCACCGCCGACGACGCCGCGGCCGCCGTCATCCACCGGTACTCCACGTCGTTCGCCCTCGCCTGCCGTCTGCTCGGCCCGCGCCCGCGTCCGCACGTCCGGAACATCTACGCCCTCGTGCGCGTCGCCGACGAGATCGTCGACGGTCCCGCCCACGACGCCGGTCTGACGCCCGAGCGCGAACGCGCGGTGCTCGACGGGCTCGAGGAGGAGGTCCGGGATGCCATCGCCACGGGGTTCAGCGCCAACCTCGTCGTGCACGCGTTCGCCCGCACGGCCCGGGAGTGCGGCATCGGCGACGACCTCATCGCCCCCTTCTTCGCCTCGATGCGCACCGACCTGGACACCACCGCGCACGACGACGCCTCCCATGACGCGTACGTCTTCGGCTCCGCGGAAGTCGTCGGCCTCATGTGCCTGCAGGTCTTCCTCAACGCGGAGATGTCCGCCGCCGCCCTCCCGGCCGCGGACCTCGTCGACGGTGCGCGCCGCCTCGGGCGGGCGTTCCAGGACGTGAACTTCCTGCGCGACCTCGATGACGACGCCGCCCGCCTGGGTCGCGACTACCTGGACGGGGCCGCCGGCGACGACCGGCGCACCGAGGTCCTCGACCGCATCGACGCCGACCTCGCCGCCGCGGCGGCCACGGTGCCCTTCCTCCCGCCGGACTGCCGGCGCGCGGTGACGGCCGCCCACGACCTTTTCGCCGAACTGTCGCGGCGCCTGCGCCGCACCGCCCCGGGCGCGCCGCGCGTGCGCGTGCCCGACGGCGTCAAGGCGACCCTGGCCGCTCGCGCATTCCTCGGACGCCCACCGAAAGGGGCCCACACATGACCTCCCAGCGCATCGTCGTCGTCGGCGGCGGCATCGCCGGGCTCGGCACCGCCGCGCTCCTCGCCGACGAGGGGCACGACGTGCAGCTCTTCGAGGCCCGCGACCAGCTCGGCGGGCGCGCGGGCTCGTGGGAGGCCGACGGCTTCCGCTTCGACACCGGTCCCAGCTGGTACCTCATGCCCGAGGTGTTCGACCACTTCTTCCGGCTGCTGGGAACCAGCGCGGCCGAGCAGCTCGACCTCGTGCGTCTGGACCCCGCCTACCGCGTCTACGGTCCTCCCGGGAAGGGCGACCCCATCGACGTCGTCTCCGGCCGCGAGGCCGTCCGCGCGCTCTTCGAGGAGCACGAGCCCGGCTCCGGCGACGCGGTCGAGGCGTACCTCGACTCCGCGAAGGACGCCTACGAGCTGTCCACCTCGAAGTTCCTCTACGACCCGTACTCGTCGTCGCAGGGCCTGCGCGATCCCGCGCTCGTCAAGCGTCTCCCCACGCTCATCCCGCTGCTGACGCGCACGCTCTGGAAGCGGGTCACCGGCTCGTTCCAGAACACCCGGCTGCAGCAGATCCTCGCCTACCCGTCCGTGTTCCTCGGCGGCTCGCCCTTCGAGGTCCCGAGCCTCTACCACCTCATGAGCCACCTCGACCTCGGCGACGGCGTGCTCTACCCGCGCGGCGGCTTCACCGAGATCATCAAGGCCATCGAGCGGCTCGCCCGCGAGCGCGGCGTGCGCATCGAGACCGGGACGCCCGTGGAGGCGATCCTCACCGAGAGCGGCGCGGCGCGCGGCGTGCGCCTGGCGGACGGACGCGTGATCTCGGCGGACGCCGTCGTCTCCGGCGCCGACCTGCACCACACCGAGAACGACCTCCTCGAGGCCCCGGACCGCCAGTACCCGGAGAAGTGGTGGCGGAACCGCGTGCCCAGCCCGGGCGCCCTGCTGCTCCTC
>VGAV01000515.1 GCA_016870695.1 Actinomycetota bacterium
GGACTCCGCCGACTCGTCGAGGATCAGCCGGTCGGCGGCGTCGAAGGGCAGGAGATCGGGGCCCTCGAGATCGGGGCGGCGACGGAGCGCGTCGAACGGGAAGGACACGTCGGATGCGGCTGCGGGGCAGCCGGAGGTCTTTACCGGGTGCCGAAGTGGAACGGCACGGCCAGCGCGGCCGCGACGAGCAGGACGCCCAGGGCGAACCACAGCGCCGGTGCGGCGAGCGAGAACGAGAGGCCGGTAAGCAGCATGCCGGCGAGGAACAGCACGAGAGAGATGATGAACATGAGGGGGTCCCTTCGGTCGTCCCAGGCTATCGTGCCCCGTCGGCGGCCTCGCGCACCGACGGGCGGACCGCGGCCCGTTCGCCGAGCGCCGCGTGCGCCCAGAGCGTGCTGCCGGCGACCGCGGCGGGCATGATCGCCACCGCCCCGAGCGGGACGAGGAAGCACAGCTGCGTCGCGACGCCGAAGCCGAGGGCGCGGGCGCGGTTGCGCCGGAGGAGCGACCGGCGGGCGCGGCGGTCGAGCCCGCGGGCGGAGAGGGCCCGCGAGGTCAGCTCGTCGGCGAGGAGCCACCCGGTGAGGACGATGCCGACGGTCGCTCCCAGGACGCCGCCGACGAGGGGGACGAGTCCCACGAGCCAGGCGACGAGAGCGGCCAGGATGCCGCGGACCACCAGCCGTACGCTGTCTCCCGCCGCACGCCAGAACCCGTACTCCGTGTCCGGGATCTGCCCGGTGGCCGACTTCTCGGTGGCGCGCCAGATCCGGTCGTAGACGGGCTCGCCGACGGTCAGCGTCACCGCGGTGAAAGTGACCGCGACGAGCAGGAGGGCCGCGCCGAAGGAGGCGACGCCCACGGCGACCCGCAGCGCGTCCGACCAGAACGGCGCCCAGCCGTCGGCGAAGGGCGTCCAGTCGTCGACGACGTTCGACAGCGTGATGCCCCAGGCGACGAGCGCGCCGACGGCGACCAGACCGACGACCGCGCCGGGGATGAGTCCGAGCGCCATCGCACCTGGCGTGCGTCGCCACTGACCGAGGCCGCGGCCGAGCATCCCGGCGCCGGCGAGGAATTCGCGCATGCGGTCAGTCTCGCAGAACGCACCTCACCGCTCCCAGGCCGTACCGTCGTGCGGAGTTCGGGGCCGACACGCCGTGGGGCGGCCCCCGGGAGGCGGCGTGTCGGCCGCGAGTCCGCAGGACGGTCCTGTCGGTCGTGTGTCGTGTGAAAGGGGAATGGATGCCGGGGCGGTGGCATCCATCTGGCCCCGCGACGTCGGGGGCCGCTGGAAGGATGGCGGAATGCGCCTCCGCACCACCTCGACGCAGCGGACCTACCGGTACGTCCGTCTGGTCCTCGTCGGGGCCTCCATGCTGCTCGCGGTCTCGGTCGCGGTCCAGTCCGTCGTCGGCGGGCCGCTGTCCTCGCTCAGCGCCGCCTACTACACGCCGGCGGGGCCGGTGTTCGTGGGGAGCCTCTTCGCGGTCGCGGCCGCCCTCGTGGCGCTCTCGGGCCGGAGCCTCGAGCAGGGGCTGCTCGACGTCGCCGCGGTGCTCGCGCTCGTCGTGGCCGTGGTGCCGACCACCGTCGACGGCGCCGCGTGCCCGGCGGGCGGGCGCTGCGTCCCGTCCGAGGTCGTGCCGACCGTGGCGAACAACGCCGTCTCCGTGGCATCCGTCGTCGTCCTCGGAGCCGTCGCGGCGGCCATCCTGGCGCGGGTGCAGGGGACCGCGAGTCGGGGGGTCGCACTCACGATCGGCGTCATCCTGGCCCTGGTCGTCGGCGGCGCCCTGTGGGCTGCTTCCTCGCCGCAGGGGTTCCTCCTGGCGGCGCACACCGTCGCGGCCGTGGCGTTCTTCGCGCTCGTCGGGGCGGTCGCGGCGCTCGCCGCCCGGCGTCCGCCGTCACCAGGACGACGCCGCCGCGGGGTGCGCGTCGCCTACGCGGTCGTGGCCGGCGGCATCCTCCTGACCCTGGTGCTGTTGCTCGTCGCGCTCGTGCTCGAGGGGACGGCCGTGGTGGACCTCCGCGGGTTCCCGGTGGTCCTCGTCGGGGAGGCGGCGGCGCTCCTCCTGTTCCTCGTGTTCTGGATCGTGCAGACCGTCGAGCTGTGGGACGACGTGGACCCGCGCCTGGGTCCGGGAATACGGGCGGCATCGTCGCGTTGAACTTGATACGTCGAGACTCAAGTAGCAAACTTGCGTCAGATCGACTCACGTATCACAGGAGACGAATTGCCCGAGAACCTCACCCCCGGCGCCGGCGACGACGGCGC
>VGAV01000516.1 GCA_016870695.1 Actinomycetota bacterium
CATCATCGTCACGTTCTTCGCCGACGAGGAGAACGGCGGCGTCGAAGGATCGGCCCTCGTCATCAAGGACCGCCCGGAGTGGTTCGCCGGGGCGACCGAGGCGATCAGCGAGGTCGGCGGCTACTCCATCGCCGTGGGCGACCGCCGCGCCTACCTGCTGCAGGTCGGCGAGAAGGCGCTCATCTGGATCAAGCTCGTGGCACGCGGCCGCGCCGGGCACGGCAGCCGCCTCCACCCCGACAACGCCGTCACCGCGCTGTCGGAGGCCGTCGCCGCGCTCGGTCGCACCGAGTGGCCGGTCCGCCTGACCGACACGACCACCCAGCTGCTGGCAGGACTCGCCGAGCTGACGGGTGATGACGCGGGTGATCCGGACGCGCTCGCGGACCGCACCGGACCCGCCGCCGCCTTCGTGCGTTCGACGCTCCGGACCACCACGAACCCGACCGGGCTGACCGCCGGCTACAAGCACAACGTCATCCCCGACCGCGCCGAGGCGCTCGTCGACGTGCGCGTCCTGCCGGGCACCGAGGAGGCGGCGCTGGCCGACATCCGGCGCATCGTCGGGCCCGCTGTGGAGGTGGAGATCGTGCACCAGGACATCGGTCTCGAGGTGCCCTTCGGCGGCGACCTCGTCGACGCGATGGTCGCGCAGCTCGGCCGCCACGACCCGGGCGTCCCCGTCATCCCGTACCTCCTCGGCGGCGGCACGGACAACAAGGCCCTCTCCTCCCTCGGAATCTCCGGTTACGGGTTCGCGCCGTTGCGACTCCCGTCCGACCTCGACTTCACCGGTATGTTCCACGGTGTCGATGAGCGCGTCCCCGTCGACGCACTCGAGTTCGGTCGTCGAGTCCTCGCCGACCTCATCCGGACGTACTGAAGGACCATATGCACATCTTCGAGGTCATCATCCTCGGGCTCGTCCAGGGCCTGACCGAGTTCCTCCCCATCTCCTCCAGCGCGCACCTGCGCATCGTGGGCGAGATCCTGCCCTCGGCGACGGACCCGGGCGCGACGTTCACCGCGATCACCCAGATCGGCACCGAGATCGCGGTGCTCCTGTTCTTCTGGCGCACCATCGTGCGCATCATCACGCAGTGGGCGCAGTCGTTGAGCGGCAAGGTCCCGCGCAACGACCCCGACGCCCGCATGGGCTGGCTGATCATCATCGGGACCATCCCGATCGGCCTGCTGGGCTTCGCGTTCCAGAGCGTCATCCGCGACACGTTCCGCAACCTGTGGCTGGTGGCGATCGTGCTGATCGTCTTCGGCATCATCCTCGGCATCGCCGACCGCTACGGGCGCCGCACGCGGGAGCTGAAGGACATCACGTACCCGCACGGCCTCGCGTACGGCGCGGCGCAGTCCCTCGCGCTGATCCCCGGCGTCTCCCGCTCGGGTGCGACCACGACGATGGGCCTCGCCCTCGGCTACACGCGCACCGCGGCCGCCGAGTACGCGTTCCTCCTCGCCGTGCCCGCGGTCTTCGCGAGCGGCCTGTACGAGCTGTACCAGAGCTTCGAGGAGCCGAGCGGACCGTACAACCTCGGCGAGACGGCTATTGCGACCGTCGTCGCCTTCGTCGTCGGCTATGCCGTGATCGCGTACCTGATGCGCTACCTGAAGCGCGGCAGCTTCCTGCCGTTCGTGATCTACCGGGTGCTCCTCGGCGCGGTGCTCATCGTCCTGCTGTCCGTGGGCGTGCTGCAGCCGTACTGATCCGGACACGACACGACGGCGCCGTCCCCTCGGGGGCGGCGCCGTCGTGTCGTTCCTGCAGCGCTCGACAAACGCTGTGTGCGCCGAGAAACGCGGGGTACGCGCGTTTACGAGCGCAGAAGGCGTTCATCGCCGGGTGTCGGCCGCGGACCACCGATCACGCGCAGCAGCGCAGCGCTCAGCGTCGCGGCGGATCGTCGCGTCCGGGCTTGGCCGGACCTTCACCACCGCGGCGCAGGTACCGTTCGAATTCCTGCGCGATGGCATCCCCCGACGCCTCCGGCGAGTCCCACGTGTCGCGGGTCTGCTCCAGCTGGCGGATGTAGTCGCTCATCTCCTCGTCGTCGGCCGCGGCCGCGTCGATGGAGGCCTCCCAGGCGGCGGCCTCGGCGGAGAGCTCCCCGCGCGGCACGTCCATGCCCGTGATGGTCTCGAGGCGGTCGAGCAGGGCCAGCGTCGCCTTGGGCGACGGGGTGTGACCCGCGACGTAGTGCGGAACGCTCGCCCAGAGGCTGGCGGTCGGGATGCCGACGCCCTCGGCCGCGTGACCGATCG
>VGAV01000517.1 GCA_016870695.1 Actinomycetota bacterium
CCAGGTCGCTCATGTCCACGACGCGGAGACCGACGCCCCAGGGGGCGAGCACGCGGGCGAGCAGGCGGTAGGTGCCGCCGTAGACGTCGTTGCCGAGCAGCACCTCGTCGCCCGGGACGAGCGCAGCGCGCAGCAGCGCGTCCTCGGCCGCGAGCCCGGACGAGAACGACAGCGCGCGGGCGCCTCCCTCGAGGGCGGCGATCTGCGTCTCGAGGGCGGTGCGCGTCGGGTTGCCGCTGCGACCGTACTCGTAGCCCCCGCGGAGGCCGCCGATGCCGTCCTGCGCGTACGTCGTGGAGACGTGGATGGGCGGGATGACGGCGCCGGTGGTCTCGTCGAAGGCCTGACCGGCGTGGACGGCGAGGCTGTCGAAGCCGCGTGCGGCGTCGTGAGTGCTCATGCGGAGTGCTCCTCGGGGGTGGCGGTCGAGACGGGGGTGGCGGTCGGGACGGAGGCGGCGGTCGAGACGGAGGCGGCGGTCGAGACGGAGGCGGCGGTCGCGACGGCGTCGGAGGGGAGGAGGGATGCCACCGGCTCGACGTCGTAGCCGTGGTCGCGCATCCAGCGGTCGTCGAAGATCTTGCTGAGGTAGCCGCGGCCGTGGTCCGGGAGGACCACGACGACGACCGCGTCGGCGGGCAGGTCGCGTGCGACCCGCAGCGCTCCCACGACGGCCATACCGCTGGAGCCGCCGACGAGCAGGCCCTCCTCGCGGGCGAGGCGACGGGTCATCGCGAACGACTCCGCGTCGGACACGCGCTCGTACGCGTCGACGACCGTGGGGTCGAAGGCGGGCGGGTAGAAGTCCTCGCCGACACCCTCGACGTCGTAGCCGTGGATGTCGCCGCCGGAGTAGATCGAGCCGACCGGGTCGACGCCGACGATGCGAACCGCCGCGCCGGCGACCTCGCGGAGGTAGCGGCCCGTGCCGCTGATGGTGCCGCCCGTGCCGACGCCGGCGACGAAGTGGGTGAGCGTCCCGTCGGTGTCGCGCCAGATCTCCGGACCGGTGGTCTCGTAGTGGCTGCGCGGCCCGTTGGGGTTGGCGTACTGGTTCGGCTTGTACGCGCCGGGGATCTCGCGCACGAGGCGGTCGGAGACGCTGTAGTAGGACTCCGGGTCCTCGGGCTCGACGTTCGTGGGCGTGACGACGACCTCGGCGCCGTAGGCGCGCAGGACCGCGCGTTTGTCCTCGGCGACCTTGTCGGGCACCACGAAGACGCAGCGATACCCGCGCTGCTGCGCGACGAGCGCGAGACCGACGCCGGTGTTGCCGCTGGTCGGCTCGACGATGACGCCGCCGGGCCGCAGCAGGCCGTCGCGTTCCGCGGCGTCGACGATGTTGGCCGCGATGCGGTCCTTCGCCGAGCCGCCCGGGTTGACGTACTCGATCTTGGCGAGGACGGTGGCGGCGATGCCGTCCGTCACGCGGTTCAGACGGACGAGGGGGGTGCCGCCGACGAGGTCGACGACGCTCTGGGCGTAGCGCACGATGCAGTCCTGAGGGTGTGGGGCGCCGGAGGCGCGGGGGCTGAAGGGGTCGTCGAGAAGGAGAGCGGGAGCTCTCAGCGACAACAGCGACAGGTCAGCACGCGGACAGCCTACCGGACCGGGAGGGGGCACGGGCGAGAGACCGCCGGCATCCGTCGCCGCCATGTGCCGTCACACGGAAGGTCATGCTTCGTCACGCGAATTGGGTGCGCCGGCATCCCTGTCTAACGTGCTCGGGTGCCCCTGCACCGGGGCGCAGCACCAAGGAGACACACCACCATGAGTGACAGCACGAACGGCTCCACCGGGCCGACCCTCCCCTCGAAGCCCCGCCGCCGGGGCGGCCTCTACGCGATCATCGCCGTGGTCGCCGTGGCCGTCGTCGTCGCCGGCGCCCTGCTGATCCCCCGCCTGGTCGGCGGCTCGGACACCGCCGCGGGCGGCGATCGCACGACCGTCCGGCTCGGCACCACCGACGCCGCGCAGGGCCACTGGCCCGTGCTGCAGGAGATCCTCGCCGAGGAGGGGATCGACCTCGAGATCGTGCCGTTCGACTCCTACGAGACGCCGAACCCGGCGCTGGCCGACGGGTCCATCGACCTGAACGCCTTCCAGCACATCGACTACCTCTCCGACCACAACGTCGCCACGGGCGACGGCCTCAGCGTCGTCGGTCCGACGATCATCGTCCCGCTGCCGATCTACTCGGAGCAGTACACCGACGTCGCGGACATCCCCCAGGGCGGTCGCATCGCGATCCCGCAGGACGCCACGAAC
>VGAV01000518.1 GCA_016870695.1 Actinomycetota bacterium
GGCGTACACGCTGCGCGTGTACGACGTCCTCCGCAGCCGCCACGCGGCTCGGACCGTCTTGACCGAGCTGGTCGTCGTCGGCGCACGCCTCGTGCTGCGCCGGGACGTCGCCTCCCTGCGGGGGCGAGTGGCGGGCTGGCGCGCGGGCCGCGGCGTGCCGCATCGACGTCGCCCCGCGACGGGACTCGACCGCGGCATCACCTTCACGCAGTCGCTCCGCATGCGTGGCGACGGCTTCTGGCAGGGTCTGGCGGCCGCCCCGTCCGGCACCGACGGGGACGGCCGTTCGGTCACGCCTCAGGCGTGAGGTAGCCCTCCAGGCGCTGTGCGGCGGGCGCCGTGGGCGTCCAGGCGCGGGTCTTGGCGAGGTCGAGCACGCTGTTGCGCGGACGCGGGGACACCGGGGCCGTCGCGGCCGAGAAGTAGTCCGCCGTGGAGGTGCCGCTGACGCGCTCCGGGTCGTGGCCGGTCAGCCGGAACACCTCGCGCGCCGCCTCGAACCAGCTCTGGGGCTCGCCGTCGCCGGTGACGTTGTAGACGCCCGACGGCGCCGCGCCGTCGATGAGGCGTCGGATGGCCGCGGCGATGTCCGCGGTGAACGTCAGGCGGCCGACCTGGTCGTCCACGACCTTCGGGTCGATGCCACGCTCGGCCAGCGACGCCATGGTTCGCACGAAGTTGGCGCCGTCGCCGATCACCCAGCTCGTGCGGACGATGTAGTGGCGCGGGACGACCGAGACCACGGCATCCCCCGCCGCCTTGGTCTGCCCGTAGACGCCGAGGGGGCTCACCGGGTCGTCCTCGCCGTAGGCGCCGTCCTTCGCGCCGTCGAACACGTAGTCGCTCGAGACGTGGACGAGCGTGAGGCCGTTCAGCGTCGCGATGCGGGCGAGGGCCGCGACGGCGGTCACGTTCGCGGCCCAGGCCGCGGTGCGTCCTTCCGGCGTCTCCGCGGCGTCCACCTTCGTGTAGGCGGCGGCGTTGATGATCGTGCCGTAGTCGCGCCAGCGGCGCGCCGTCGCGAGGTCGGGCGAGGTGAGGTCGAGGTCCTCGCGGCCCGCGTACTCGATCCAGGGCTGGTCGCCGTACTCGTCCCGCAGCGCGCGACCGAGCTGGCCGTTCGCACCGGTCACGAGCACCTTCTTCGGCGGCATCGGGACCACGTCGGCCAGGCGCGGGTGGTTCTTGTCCTTCTCGCTGATCTCGACCTGGTCGAGCGGGATGGGCCAGGCGACGGCCGCGGTCTCGTCCGCGAGGTTCAGGAACGTGTACGTGGCGTCGGGCGACCAGTGGTCGTTGACGAGGTAGGTGTACGCCGTGTCGGGCTCGAGCGTCTGGTACGAGTTGCCGACGCCACGAGGCACGAAGATGGCCTTCGAGGGGTCCAGCTCGGTCGTGTACACCGCGCCGAACGTGTCGCCCTCGCGGAGGTCGACCCACGCGCCGAAGATCCGGCCGGTCGCGACGGAGACGTACTTGTCCCAGGGCTCGGCATGGATGCCGCGGGTCGTGCCGACCGCGTCGTTGAACGAGATGTTGTTCTGGACCGGCCCGAAGTCGGGCAGGTCGATCCCCACGGCGGTCATCTTCTCGCGCTGCCAGTTCTCCTTGAACCAGCCGCGCGAATCGCCGTGCACCGGGAGGTCGAGGACGACCAGCCCGGGGATCGGGGTCGTCGTGACGGAGAGCTGCTTGCCGAAGGCGGTCACCGGGTCACTGGCCCTTCGAGGCGTAAAAGGCTTCGACGCCGTCCTTGGCGGGGGCCCACCAGGACTCGTTGGCGCGGTACCAGTCGATGGTCGCGGCCAGGCCGGACTCGAAGTCGCCGTAGGCGGGGGTCCAGCCCAGCTCGGTACGGAGCTTGGTGGAGTCGATGGCGTAGCGCAGGTCGTGCCCGGCGCGGTCGGTGACGTGGTCGTAGGCGTCGGCGGGCTGGCCCATGATCTGCAGGATGAGCTCGACGACGGTCTTGTTGTCCTTCTCGCCGTCGGCGCCGATGAGGTAGGTCTGGCCGATCTCGCCCTTGTCGAGGATGGTCAGCACGGCCGAGGAGTGGTCGTCGGCGTGGATCCAGTCGCGCACGTTCTCGCCCTTGCCGTAGAGCTTGGGGCGGATGCCGCGGATGACGTTGGTGATCTGCCGGGGGATGAACTTCTCCACGTGCTGGTACGGGCCGTAGTTGTTGGAGCAGTTGCTGATGGTGGCCTGCACCCCGAAGGAGCGGACCCAGGCGCGCACGAGCAGGTCGGAGCCGGCCTTGGTGGAG
>VGAV01000519.1 GCA_016870695.1 Actinomycetota bacterium
CAGGGCATGTTCTCGAAGTTCCGCGACCGCTTCCGGCACTGAGCGTGGCACTGCACTTCGTCACCGACGACGCCGCCGCGGCGCGCCCGGGCGACGGCATCGCCCTCACGGGCGCGGAGGCGCACCACGCCGCCGCGGTCCGGCGCGTCCGCGTCGACGAGGCGGTCACCCTCGGCGACGGGCACGGCGTGTGGCTCGAGGGAGTCGTCACGGCGGCCACGCCGAAGCAGGTCGACGTGCGCGTGACCGGCCGCACCGAGGTGCCGGCCCCGGCGCCGCGCATCGTGCTCGTGCAGGCGCTGGCCAAGGGCGACCGCGACGAGCTCGCCGTGCAGGCCGCGACCGAGCTGGGTGTGGACGCCATCGTGCCGTGGCAGGCCGCTCGCAGCGTGTCCCGGTGGGACGCCAAGGCCGAGAAGGGCCTCGCCCGCTGGCGGACGATCGTCCGCGAGGCGGCGAAGCAGGCCCATCGCGCCTGGATCCCCCCGGTCGAGGGCGTCGCCCGCACGGCCGACCTCGTCGCGCGGGCGGGCACGTCCCAGGTCCTGGTGCTCGAGCCGTCGGCATCCGATCGCCTCTCCGCCGTCGCCGCGCAGCCCTCCGACGGACGCGACGTCGTGCTCGTCGTCGGACCCGAGGGCGGGATCGCCCCGGAGGAGCTCGCCGCGCTGGCCGAGGCCGGCGCCCGTCTCGTCCGTCTCGGCGAGACCGTGCTGCGGACCTCCACCGCGGGAGCGGCGGCGATCTCGGTGCTCTCCGCCGCGTCCGGCCGGTGGTGACGGTTCCCCTCGGAGGCGCCCGCGCCCGTCCCGCCCTGGGCGTCGGACCCCGTCGATAGACTGGATGCCATGACCGAGCCGTCGATCTTCACGAGAATCCTGCGCGGCGAGATCCCGGCCGAGATCGTCGCCGAGACCGAGAACGCCTTCGCCATCCGCGACATCGCCCCGCAGGCGCCCGTGCACCTGCTGGTCATCCCCAAGACCGAGCAGTACCGCAACGTCGTGGAGCTCGCCGCGGGCGACCCCGACCTGCTGACCGAGATCATCGGTCTGGCCAACTCCGTCGCCGCCGAACACGCGGACGGCGACTTCCGACTCGTCTTCAACACCGGCGCCGGTGCCGGTCAGACGGTCTTCCACGTGCACGCCCACGTCCTCGCGGGCGGCCTGAACGAAAAGAGCCTGGGTGGCTGACTCCTCCGAAGGACCCGTCGTCGAGCGCATCTACGCCGACGGCGTCGCCATGGTGCAACTCCTCGGACCGCAGGACCGACTCCTGCGCGTCGTCGAGAAGGAGCACCCCGGTGTCGACGTGCACGTGCGCGGCAACGAGATCACGCTCTCCGGAGAGGCGGACGCGGTCGCCGCGGCGAAGTCCCTCGTCGACGAGCTGATGACGATGACGCGGAACGGCCAGGGTCTGGACCCGTCCGATGTGTCCAGCTCCAGCCGCATCCTGCGCAACGACGGCGGACCGCGCCCCTCCGAGGTGCTCGGCGAGGCGATCCTGTCGTCGCGCGGCAAGGTCATCCGCCCCAAGACGCTCGGGCAGAAGGCCTACGTGGATGCCATCGAGGAGAGCACGATCGTGTTCGGCATCGGCCCGGCCGGTACCGGCAAGACCTACCTGGCCATGGCGAAGGCCGTGCAGGCGCTGCAGCGCAAAGAGGTCAGCCGCATCATCCTGACGCGTCCGGCGGTCGAGGCGGGGGAGCGGCTCGGCTTCCTGCCCGGCACCCTCACCGACAAGATCGACCCGTACCTGCGGCCGCTGTACGACGCGCTCAACGAGATGATGGACCCCGACATCGTCCCCAAGCTCATGGCGACCGGCACGATCGAGGTCGCCCCGCTGGCGTACATGCGCGGCCGCACGCTCAACGACTCGTTCGTCGTGCTCGACGAGGCGCAGAACACCACGCCCGAGCAGATGAAGATGTTCCTCACGCGCCTGGGCTTCGGCACGCGCATGGTCGTCACCGGCGACATCACGCAGATCGACCTCCCCCAGGGGGCCTCCGGTCTCCGCCTGGTCACCCGCGTGCTGGGCGACATCGACGACATCCACTTCTCGTACCTCACCAGCGACGACGTCGTGCGGCACACCCTCGTCGGGCGGATCGTGGACGCGTATAGCGAGTACGACGAGAAGAAGCTGGCCGCGCGGCGCGAGCGCGACGAGGCCAGCGAGCTCGCCACCCGTGCGGAGCGACGAGGCCCCCGGGCCGCGGGTCCCCGCGATCACCTCCCGAGACGAAAC
>VGAV01000520.1 GCA_016870695.1 Actinomycetota bacterium
ACGACGGCGCTCTCGTCCCACTCCCACAGGCGCAGCGTCGGCTTGCGCAGGCCGGCGCCGACGCGGGTCGTGAGCACCTCGTCGAGGGCGAGGTTCATGCGGGGCGAGACGGGGCCGTCGTGGACGACCTCCCACTCGAAGTCCGCCCAGCCGGGAGCGGTGACGAGCGCGCGTCGGATGGCCGTGGCGACGGCCTCGGGCGTGAAGCCGAGCAGCTGCGCCCCCTCGGGCAGGGCGGCGCGGATGGCCGCGGCGATCGTCGAGACGTCGGACTCGATCGGGAGTCCATTCACGGCCGCGTCGATGTCGTCGAGGGCGTCGTCGGGCTCGAGGAAGAAGTCGCCCGCGAGGTGGAAGCCGGAGATGCGTCCGTCGCGTTCCTCGAGGTCGACGACGACCAGCTTTCCGCCAGGGACCTTGTACTCGCCGTGCATGCGTTCAGCCTACGCGGGGCGTCGGCGGGGTGCCGTCGGCGTGCCGTCGTGCGGGGTCCAGGTGCCGTCGTGCGGAGTTCACGGCCGACACGCCGGTACGGCCGGGTCCGCCCGCGGCGTGTCGCCCCGAACTCCGAAGGACGGCACCGAGAGGGCTGCGGCGGACGGGCCGGGAGCCGGGCCACCAGTTCGCCCGTCCGAGCAGGGTCATGACCGCGGGCAGCAGCAGGCCGCGGACGACGGTCACGTCGAGGACGACCGCGACGACCATGCCCACGCCGATCTCCTTCATGGCCACGAGCTCCCCGAGCGCGAAGCCGAGGAACACGATGCAGATGGCGGCCGCAGCCAGGGTCACGACCGGGCCGGTCCGCGCGATCCCGTGGCGCACGGCCTCGGCGTTGGCCCGGCGGGGGTCGACCGCGCGGTCGCGGGCGCGCCAGCGCTCCGTGATCCGCGCGAGGAGGAACACCTCGTAGTCCATCGTCAGGCCGAAGGCCAGCACGCCGATGAGCAGCGGGGTCGTGAGGTCGAGCGCGCCGGTCGGGGTGAACCCGAGCAGCCCCCTGCCCCACCCCCAGGAGAACAGCGCGACGAGGACCCCCAGCGTCGCGGACACCGTCAGACCGGCCAGCAGGAGCGCCTTCACCGGGACGATCAGCGAGCGCGTGAGGGCGAACAGCAGGGCCACGGCCGAGACCGCGATGACGATCGCCGCCCACGGGGCGCGCTCGCGCAGATGGTCGCGGGAGTCGACGAGGAAGGCCGCCGGTCCGGTCACCCGTACGGCGACCGCGGCATCCATCCCCCGCACCTCCTCGACGAGGCGCACGGCCTCCGCCCCCGTCGCGGAGTCCCCGGCGGGACGGAAGTCGACGACCGTGATGTCCGCCGGCAGGCCCGTGACGAGGTCCGCGTCGGCGACCTCGGGGCTCGCGGCGATGCGGTCGAGGAGGTCGGTCACGGCGGCATCCTGCACCGAACCCTCGACGAGGACCGTGACGGGCTCGACGCCGAGACCCGTGAACCCGGTCGTGACCGCCTCGTACGCGCGCCGCTCCTCGGCGGCGGCGGGCAGGGACCGGATGTCGGAGGAGTCCAGGGAGAGGGATGCCAGCGGTGCGGCGAGCGCGAGCAGCGCAGCCGTGGCGCCCACGGTGACGAGCAGCGGCCGTCGCTGTGCGAGCCGGGTCGAACGGGCCAGGAGGCCCTCGCGGGACCGCCCCGGACGGCCGGCCCACGGCCGGGCCCAAGTGCGGGCGTGCGGTGCGGGGAGGGCGCGGCACAGGAAGGACAGGGCGGCCGGGACCAGGGTCAGGCCGGCCAGCGTGGCGAACAGGACGACGACGGCCCCGCCGAGCGCCATCCCGGACAGGAGCGGGTCGCCGAGGATCAGCAGGCCCAACAGCGCCACCCCCACGGCGAGCCCCGACACGAGGACGGCGCGGCCCGCTCCGGCGAGCGCGCGGCCGACGAGGTCGTCGACGGGCGCCTCCGGCGTCGCGGCCCGCTCCTCGCGCAGCCGCAGGACCACGAGGAGGGAGTAGTCGACGGCGAGGCCGAGTCCGAGGATCGTGACGACGTTGACGGCGAACTCGTTCACCTCGGCGATGCGGGCGAGCCCCCCGAGGACGGCGAGGGTCGGCGCGACGGCGGCGAGCGCCGTCAGGACCGGCAGCAGTGCGATGCGGATCGAGCCGAGGACCACGGTGAGCAGGGCGACCAGCCCGAGGAGGGCGATCCCCTCCCCGACGGCCGCGTCGGTGGTGGCGCGGTCGACGAAGGCCGCCTCCGCAAGCAGCTCGCCGCCGACGAGGACCTC
>VGAV01000521.1 GCA_016870695.1 Actinomycetota bacterium
GCTCCTCGCTGACCTTCGACACCGTCGCCTCGTGCCCGAGCTGCACGTCGTCGACACGGATGTCGATCGCCGGGTAGGTGTCGGAGCGGGAGATGGTGTCGACCAGGAGGGCGTCGCAGCGGACGGTGTTGGCGGAGTGGTGCGCATTGGCATCCACGCGCACCTCGCCGCGGTAGCCGGCGCGGCCGCCGCCGCGGGCGATCGACTTCGAGACGATCGACGACTGGGTGTAGGGCGCCATGTGGACCATCTTGGCTCCGGCGTCCTGGTGCTGACCGGGGCCGGCGAAGGCGACCGAGAGCGTCTCGCCCTTGGCGTGCTCGCCCATCAGGTAGATCGACGGGTACTTCATCGTCACCTTGGAGCCGATGTTGCCGTCGACCCACTCCATGGTCGCGCCCTCGTGGGCGACGGCGCGCTTGGTGACGAGGTTGTAGACGTTGTTCGACCAGTTCTGGATCGTCGTGTAGCGCACGCGGGCGTTCTTCTTCACGATGATCTCGACGACGGCCGAGTGCAGCGAGTCGCTCTTGTAGATCGGGGCGGTGCAGCCCTCGATGTAGTGGACGTAGCTGTCCTCGTCCGCGATGATCAGGGTCCGCTCGAACTGGCCCATGTTCTCGGTGTTGATGCGGAAGTAGGCCTGCAGCGGGATCTCGACGTGGACGCCCTTGGGGACGTAGACGAAGGAGCCGCCCGACCACACGGCGGTGTTCAGCGCGGCGAACTTGTTGTCACCCGCGGGGATGACGGTGCCGAAGTACTCCTCGAAGAACTCGGGGTGCTCGCGCAGCGCCGTGTCGGTGTCCATGAAGATGACGCCCTGCTGCTCCAGGTCCTCGCGGATCTGGTGGTAGACGACCTCGGACTCGTACTGCGCCGCGACGCCGGCGACGAGACGCTGACGCTCCGCCTCGGGGATGCCGAGCTTCTCGTAGGTGTTGCGGATCTCCTCGGGGAGGTCCTCCCACGACTGCGCCTGCTTCTCGGTGGAGCGGACGAAGTACTTGATGTTGTCGAAGTCGATGTCGGAGAGGTCGGCGCCCCACGTCGGCATCGGCTTGCGACCGAAGAGCTGGTAGCCCTTCAGGCGGGTCTTGAGCATCCACTCGGGCTCGGACTTGAGAGCCGAGATCCCGCGGACCACGTCTTCATTGATGCCGCGCTGCGCGACGGCGCCGGCGGCATCTGTGTCGTGCCAGCCGAATTCGTAGACTCCCAGACCCTCGAGTTCTGGACGGTCGATGAGCACATCGGTCATGGTGGTCACTCTCCTTCTCGGGCCTCAACGGTGTCATCCGCCCCGGCATTCCGGACTCCGGTCGAAGTCCCAGGAATGTCGCTGGTGGGCCCGCTCGAAGACGCTGACGTCGCGCCTAGACTGTCACTGATGCGGAACGCGCGAGCGCCGCAGTTCCGGACCTTTCGATTCTACAGGCAACACCCGCCCCCGGCACGGCGACCATCCCCGCCGCGTGCCGGTCCGGGAGCCCGCCGCCAGGAGGCCGCGCGCATGTCCCCCGACACCTCCCCCACCCTCGCCGCCCGCGTCCGGGCGTGGCTCCCCGACCGGGTCGACCGCCGCGTCCGCACCTTCGCCTGGCTCTCGTTCCTCGCCGAGGTCCTCATCATCGGCACCGGCGGCGCCGTCCGCCTGACCGGCTCCGGCCTGGGCTGCCCGACATGGCCGCGCTGCACCCCGGAGTCGATCGTCAACACCCCCGAGATGGGTATCCACGGGATCATCGAGTTCGGCAACCGCACCCTGACGGGTCTCGTCGGCATCCTGGCGCTCGTCGTCGTCGTGCTCGTGTGGCGGCTGCGCCGGGAGCGGCGCGCGCTCTTCGTCCTGGCGCTCGTCGTCCTCGGCGGCGTCGTCGCCCAGGCGCTCGTCGGCGGCGTCACCGTGCTCACGGGGCTCAACCCCTTCATCGTCGGCTTCCACTACGTGGCATCCGTCTCGCTGGTCGCCGTGTGCGCCGCGTTCCTGACGCTCATGTACCTGCCCGCCGGCCGGCGCCACCTCGCCGTGCCGCGCTGGTTCGCCGGACTGACCCACGCCACCACCGCGGTCCTCGCGGTCACGATCGTGTTCGGCGTCCTCACCACCGGTGCGGGTCCGCACTCCGGCGACGACGCCTCCGTCCGCAACGGCTTCGACGCGCAGCTGCTCGAGCACGTGCACGCCTGGCCCGGATACGCCCTGTTCGCCCTCACCCTGGCACTCGTCGTCGCCGCATGGCGCCTGCG
>VGAV01000522.1 GCA_016870695.1 Actinomycetota bacterium
CACCGACAGGGCGATGGCGCCCATGATGCCCATGCGGATCCCGGGCCCGAAGATGAGCGCGAAGAGGGCGTAGGCGAAGAGGCCGGCGACGATCGAGGGGATGCCGGTCATGACGTCCACGAGGAACGTGATGGCCTGGGCCAGGCGCTTGCCCTGGCCGTACTCGATCAGGTAGATCGCGGTGAAGATGCCGATCGGGATCGAGATGACCGCCGCCGCGAGCGTGATCATCAGCGTGCCGATGATGGCGTGCAGCGCACCGCCGCCCTCGCCGACCACGTTGCGCATCGACGAGCTGAAGAACTGCCCGCTGATGCCGGCGACGCCGTTCGTGATGACGGTGACGGCGACGGAGACGAGCGGGACCATCGCGATCGCGAAGGCGATGACGACGACGCCCGTGACCAGGCGGTCGACGCCCTTGCGGCGACCCTCGATCAGGGTCGAGGTGACCGTGATGAGGACCAGGTAGACGACGGCGGCCAGGACGGCCCATCCGGCGATGTTGAACGATCCGCCCGGGGCGAGCGACATGATCCCGAACAGGGCGCCGCTGAGGGCGGCGCTCCCGGCCAGGACGGCCCAGGGACCCCAGGTGGGGATGCGTCCGCTGGTGAGGCTGTTGCCGGAGGCGACCGGGGCGGGCGGCGTCGTGGTCCGGGGAGCGGTGGAGGTCGCGGTCATGTCAGTTGGCTCCCGAGAATTCCTTGCGGCGGCTGACGATGTAGCGCGCCAGCGCATTGACCGCGAAGGTGACGACGAACAGGACGAGGCCGGTGGCGATGAGGACGTTGACGTTGAAGCCGTACGCCTCGGGGAAGGTCAGCGCGATGTTCGCCGGGATGGTGCTCGGGTTCTCCGAGGTGAAGAGCTGGAGGGAGACGACTCCGGATGCCGACAGGACCAGGGCTACCGCCATGGTCTCGCCGAGCGCGCGGCCGAGGCCGAGCATCGACGCGGAGACGATGCCGCTGCGGCCGAAGGGGAACACCGCCATGCGGATCATCTCCCACCGGGTGGCACCGAGCGCCAGGGCGGCCTCTTCGTGGAGCACCGGGGTCTGCAGGAAGATCTCGCGGCAGATGGCGGTGATGATGGGCGTGATCATGACGGCGAGCACCACGGCGGCGGTCAGGATGGTGCGGCCGGTCGCCGACACCGTCCCGGAGAACAGCGGGAACCAGCCCGCGTTGGCGTTCAGCCACGCGTAGACCGGCTGGATGGCCGGGGCGAGAGTGAGGATGCCCCAGAGGCCGAAGACGACCGACGGCACGGCCGCCAGGAGGTCGACGATGTACCCGAGGCCCTGCGCCAGGCGGCGGGGGGCGTAGTGCGAGATGAAGAGGGCCACGCACACGGACAGCGGCACGGCCATCACGAGCGCGAGGATCGACGCCCAGATCGTGCCGAACGCCAGCGGGCCGACGTAGGACCAGAAGTCGGCGCTCAGGATCGACGCGTTCTCGCTGGTGGCGGTGAAGCCGGGAATGGACTGGACGACGAGGAAGATGGTCACCGCGGCGAGGGTGACGAGGATCATGGACCCTGCGAACAGGGCCGTGCCGGAGAAGACGCGATCTCCGGGGCGTTGCTTCGGCTTCTCGGGTGCCGGAGCCGTGGTGGTGGTCATGACTTCCTGTCTCGGGTCGGAAACGGGCGGAAACCCGGTCCGATGCCGTGGGGCATCGGACCGGGCATCCGGATGTTCTTACTCGGCGACGATCAGGTCGATCGCGGCGTTCACGCGCTCGCGGAGCGAGTCGCTGATCGGGGCGCTGCCGGCGGCGTCGGCGGCGGCCTGCTGGCCCTCCTCGCTGGCGACGTACTCCAGGAAGGACTTCACGATCGGCGCGGAGGACGCGTCGGCGTACTCCTCGCAGGCGATCATGTAGCTGATGAGGACGATGGGGTAGACGCCCGACTCCTGCGAGGTGCGCTCCAGCTCGATGGCGAGGTCGCCCTCGGCGCGGCCCTCGACGAACGGCGACTCGTCGACGATCGCAGCGGCGGCCTCGGGGGAGTACGACACGAACTCGTCGCCGACGCCGATCGCGACGGTCGACAGGCCCTCCTGCGCGGCGCGCGAGGCGTCCGCGTAGCCGATGGTGCCGTTCGCGCCGGCGACGGCGGAGACGACGCCGGAGGTGCCGTTGGCGGCCTCACCGGAGGACAGCGGCCACTCGCCGTCGGGCTCAGAGGTCCACACCGACGGGGCGGCCTGGAAGAGGTAGTCGG
>VGAV01000523.1 GCA_016870695.1 Actinomycetota bacterium
GATCGGGGGCACGCTCGTGCCGCACCTCGAGGGCGATGCGCACGTGAACCCGGGCAGCGTGGCCGACTGCATGGTCGACCACGGCATCACCGTCGAGCCCGACAGCGCGATGGCGCGCGTCTTCGGCGCGACGCAGCTCACCGTCCGCAGCGCTCACCACCAGGCCGTCGACCGTCTCGGCCCGGAGCTGCGCGTCACCGCGCGCGCCGAGGACGGCACCATCGAGGCCCTGGAACACGTCAGCGCGCCGCTGTGGTGCGTGCAATGGCATCCCGAGGACGTCGGCGCCCAGGGGACGGTCCTCACCGACCTGCTCACCCTCGCCCATGACGCGATCGACCGCACCGGCTCCCCGCGCCCCCAGGGCGCTAGCGTGAGCGGATGAGCACACCCGACCCGGTCTGGGACGAGATCGCCGCGGCATCCTTCGTCTCCCTCGGAACGTACCGACGCAACGGCGACCTCGTCGCGGTCCCGGTCTGGATCGCCCCCGACGGCGACGAACTCGTCGTCACGAGCGAGCGCACCACCGGCAAGGTGAAGCGCCTGCGCAACGACCCGCGCGTGACCCTGCGGCCCTGCAGCCGGATGGGCAAGGTGGAACCGGATGCCACCGAGCTCACCGCCGTCGCCCGGATCGCGGGGCCGCACACCGGCGACCCGCGCGCGGAGCGGGCCCTAAAGAAGAAGTACGGGCTGCAGTTCCGGATGATCCTCGGCGTCGAGGCCGTCGTACGGCGCCTCCAGCGGCGTCCCGGCGACCGCGTGATCATCCGCATCTCCCGCGCCGACTGAGCCCCGAGGGCGCCATCGCCGAGAAACGCCCGCTGCACTCGGAAACGCGGGGTGCGCGCGTTTCTCAGGGCAGGGAGCGTTTATCGGGGGGATGCCACGGGTCAGGCGTGCGGGGCGAACTCGTCGGCGAGGGAGGACCGCCGGACCTTGCCGGCGTCGTTCCGCAGGGGTGACGTCGTCACGTGCAGGGCGTCCAGCGGCACGGGTGCGAGGCGGGACCGCCCGAAGGCGAGGATGTCGTCGAGGGGTGCCGGGTCGTCGGTCAGCCGGACGACGGCGTGCACCGCGGACCCGAGGTCGTCGTCGCGCACCCCGAACGCCACCGCCTCCACCACGTCGGGGTGGGATGCCAGGGCGCTCTCGACCGTCGCCGGAGCCACCTTCGTGCCGGCGCGGTTGACGATGTCGTCGGCGCGGTCGTGGACGAAGAGGAAGCCGTCCGCGTCGACGTGCCCGATGTCGTCGAGGGTGTCCCAGCCGTCCGCGTCCCGCCGGGAGCGCGCGCCGACGTAGGCATAGGCCGCGTCGTCTCCGCGGTGCATCCAGATCCGCCCCGGCCGGCCGGTGGGGACGTCGTCGCCGCGGTCGTCGCGGATGCGGAGCCGGGTGCCCCCGATGGGACGGCCGACGCTGCCGGGATGCGCGAGCCAGTCGGCCCCGCCGATGAGGGTGAGGCCGTTCGACTCGCTGCCGGCGTACACCTCGTCGACCCGTTCGGGTCCGAGCCAGGCGAGGAACGCCCGCTTGAGGTCCGGGGGACAGGGCGCCCCCATGTGCAGGACCGCGTGCAGGCTGCTCACGCGCGCCGGGGCCCGCTGGTCCTCGGGAAGGCGCAGGAGCCGCGCCATCATCGTCGGCACGAGCAGCCCCCAGGTGACGCGGTGGGTCTCCACCCGGTCGATCCACCCCTCGGGCGAGAAGCGGTCCATGATCACCAGCCGCTGTCCGGTCAGCAGCCCGCGGAACGCGTAGGTGAACACCGCGGAGTGCCACAGCGGGCCGGCCACGAGCTGCGTGCCCGTCCGGGGGAGGAACGCGGCGACGGGACGCTCCGGGTCGAGGCGGGCCGGCGCGGCGGCCCGCACGATCTTCGGCCTCCCGGTCGAGCCGGACGTCGTCGCCGCCTTCCACGACGATGCGGCCAGATCGGGCAGCGGCCCGGCGTCGGGCGCCACGCGCGCGCTCGGCAGCCAGGGGATCGAGCCGTCGACGGGTGCGGCCCCGATCGCCGCCGCCGGATGGTTCAGACCCTCCAGGGCCGCGCGCTCCTCGCGGCGCAGGCGGGGGTCGAGCAGCTGCGGGGTCGCTCCGGCGCGCCAGACGCCGACGCAGGCGACGACGACGTCGACGCCGTTCGCCATCGACACCGCGACGGTGTCGTCAAGTCCCACGCCGCGCCGACGCAAGGCGTGCGCCAAGGACGTCGCCGCGGTGTCGAG
>VGAV01000524.1 GCA_016870695.1 Actinomycetota bacterium
GCTCGTCGGGATCTCGACCGGTGCTACCACCGGCTCGCTCGCGCAGCGCGTAGCCGACCCCGGCTTCCTGCTGCTGGCCGTCATCGCGGCCCTGTTCCTGTGGAGCGTCGTCTCGCCGCGCACCGCGCCGTGGGCGGTGCTGTTCCGACGGGTCGTGCAGCCGCGCCTCTCCCCCATCACCGAGTTCGAGGACGCCCGGCCCCCACGCTTCGCCCAGGGCGTGGGTCTCCTCGTCACCGGCGCCGGACTGCTCCTGCATCTCGTCGGGGTGCCGTGGGCACTGCCGATCGCGGCCGCGATGGCATTCGTCGCCGCGTTCCTCAACGCGGTCTTCGGGCTGTGCCTGGGATGCCAGCTCTATCTGCTCCTCCAGCGCACGGGCCTCATCGGTCGCGGCCCCTCCGCCGCCACCTGAACGGCCCGGCAGGTCCAGGGAGCTCGATGCGCTCCCCCGTCGAGCCCCGGCCGACGGCCCGCGCAGACCGCCCCGTCAGAACCACGCACGCTCCCCCGTCGAGCCCCGACCAACAGCCCGCGCAGACCGCCTCGGCGGAACCGGGCGCGGGTCCCTGTCAAGACCCGGACGCCGTCGGGGCCCCTGGCTAGGCTGACCCCGCCGCGGCCACTCGGGTCGCGTGAACACCGGGAGGTCTGCATGTCCGTCACGAGCGAAGCCACCACCGCCTGGAAGGGCAGCCTGTTCGAGGGATCGGGCGAGGTCACCTTCACGTCGTCGGGTATCGGCACGTTCGACGTCAACTGGAAGGCGCGCAGCGAGGGCTCGAGCTCCGTCACGACGCCGGAGGAGCTGCTCGCCGGGGCCCACTCGTCCTGCTTCAGCATGGCGCTCTCGAACGCGCTGGCCGACAACGGCACCCCGCCGGAGTCCGTCGACGCCACCGCGTCCATCACCTTCAAGCCCGGCACCGGCATCACCGGCAGCCACCTGAACGTCAACGCCGTCGTCCCCGGTCTCGACGACGAGATCTTCCAGAAGATCGCCCAGGATGCCAAGGCGAACTGCCCCGTCTCGCAGGCCCTGACCGGCATCGAGATCACCCTCGAGGCCACGCTTGCCTGAGACCCCGGCCCGGCGCGTCGTCATCTCCGGCGCGTCGGGCCTCATCGGCTCGGCGCTCGTCGAGGCGCTGACGGCGGACGGCGTCGCCGTCACGTCGCTCGTCCGCCACGAGCCGCGCGGTCCGCGTGAGGTGCAGTGGCTGCAGGATGCCGCTCCCCTGGATCCCGACGTCCTGGCCGGCGCCGACGCGGTGGTGTGCCTGAACGGTGCCTCCATCGGCCGTTTCCCCTGGACTTCGTCGTACAAGAGCACGCTGCTGTGGTCCCGCATCACCCCCACTCGCACGCTCGCGACAGCGGTTCGCGCCCTCGGCGACGACGCTCCGGCGCTGATCAACGCCAGCGCGACGGGCTTCTACGGGTCCCGCCCCGGTGAACGGCTCACCGAGGACTCCGCCCGCGGCGAGGGCTTCCTCGCCGACATCTGCGGCGAGTGGGAGACCGCTGCGCGAACGGCCGGCGACCGGGCCCGCGTCGCCCTGCTGCGCACCGCCCCCATCGTGCACCCCGAGGGCGTGCTGAAGCCTCTTCTTCTGCTCACCAGGCTCGGCGTCTCCGGTCCCATCGGGCGGGGGACGCAGGTGTGGCCGTGGATCACGCTCGACGACGAGGTCCGCGCCATCCGTCACGTCATCGACTCCGACATCGCCGGACCCGTCAACTTGACCGGACCGACGCGGGCGACCGCGAACGACCTGGGTTTCGCGCTCGCGCGGCGCATGAACCGGCCGTACGTCCTGCGCGCCCCCGTGTGGGGCATGAAGCTCGCCCTCGGACGCGACGCGACGGATGCCATCCTCATCTCCGACGCCGACGTGCGGCCGACGGTGCTCGAGGACTCCGGATTCGACTTCCTGCACGAGACGGTCGAGGACGCCGTCGCCTCCGCGGTCCCGGCGCACTCCTGATCCGGCGCGGCCCGTCGTCACCGTGAGACGGGCCCGTCGGGCTCAGCCCGCGCGGCGCTCCTCGGACTCCAGACGGATCGCCCGGCGGACGGCCTCGCGGGCACGGCGGCGGTCCGACGCGGCGTCGTAGGCGAGTCCGAGGCGGTACCACGCCCGCCAGTCGTCGGGGTGGTCCTCCGCGTCCGCCCGGTAGGCCGGGAAGAGCGCGTCGCCGTCGTCCCGCGTGAGACGCCCGCTCGGCCGG
>VGAV01000525.1 GCA_016870695.1 Actinomycetota bacterium
AGTCGCCGCCCCCGAGCGCGAGACGATCAGGTCGGCAAGCGCGAAGGCGAGGTCCATCCGGTCGACGTAGCGGACGACCGCATAGCCGGGCTCCCCCGGATCGGCCAGGTCCGATTTCTCCCCCGTCACGTGCAGCAGCTGCCAGCCGGCCTCCCGCACGTCGCGCCAGGCGCCGCCGAAGGCCTCGTTGAGACGCAGCGCCCCCAACGAGCCGCCGAAGACGAGAAGCGTCGGGGCGGCGGCATCCAATCCGAAGTGCCGCGCCGCCTCCTCGCGGAAATAGGAGGCCTCGAGCTCGACGATCTCGCGACGCAGCGGCATCCCGACCACCTCCGCCCCGCGCAGCGGGGTGCCCTCGAACGCGACGCCGACCGCCGCCGCCCCACGGGCCCCGAGGACGTTGGCGAGCCCGGGCTTGGCGTTGGCCTCGTGCACGACGTACGGGATGCGCTCCCGCCGTGCCGCGACGTAGGCGGGGGCGGACGCGTAGCCGCCGAAGCCGACGACCACGTTCACGCCGCGCTCGCGGATGTAGCGGCGGACCAGCGCGACGGCACGGAGGAAGGCGGACGGGAAGGCGGCGGCGGCTCGGTTCGGCCGGCGTGGGAAGGGGACCTTGGGGACGATGAGCAGCTCGTACCCGCGCAGCGGCACGAGACGCGCCTCGAGCCCCTCGCGGGTGCCGAGCACGAGCACGTCGGCCGCGGCGTCGCGGGCGCGCAGCCCGTCGGCGACGGCGAGCAGGGGGTTCACGTGGCCGGCGGTGCCGCCGCCGGCGAGGAGGTAGGTCGTCACCGTTCCACCGTAGTCAGCGACGCCGGCTCCCCCGTCCTCGGCGAGGCCGGCGCGGCGACTTCTCCGGCGTCCTCAGCGACGCCGGTGCGACTTCTCCGGGTGCCCTCAGCGACGCCGGCGCGCCGACGCCACGGGAGCGTCTGCGGGGCGCCGCTCGGGCAGCCCGCGGGCGAACGACAACAGCACGCCGCACGCGATGAGCACCGAGAGCAGCGACGTCCCGCCCTGCGACATGAACGGCAGCGGCACACCCAGCACGGGGAACACCCGCAGCACCACGCCGATGTTGATGAGAGCCTGACCGACGATCCAGATGGTGATCGCGCCCGACACGATGCGGACGAACGGGTCGTCGGTGCGACGGATGACGTGGAACGCGCCGACCGCGAAGAGGGCGAACAGGAGGAGGACGACGATGCAGCCGATGAGCCCCAGCTCCTCGCCGACGATGGCGAAGATGTAGTCGTTGGCGGCGGCGGGGAGCCAGTCGTACTTCTCCGCCGAGTTGCCCAGTCCGACCCCGAACACGCCGCCCGCAGCGAGCCCCCAGATGCCGTGCAACGGCTGGTAGCAGTCGCCGAGGTACTGCGAGAGGCAGTCCTGGTCGAGGAAGCTCATGATGCGGCGCATGCGGTCGGCGCTCGTCACCGCGAGCACGGCCACCGCGCCGAGCGCGGCGATCGCGGGGAGCACGAAGATGCGCAGCTTGACGCCCGAGAAGAACAGCGCGCCGAGCAGCACGAGGACGAGCACCATGGCCGTGCCGAGATCCCGGCCGCCCATGACGGTCGCGATGACGAGCGCGGCGACGGGAACGACGGGGATGAAGACGTGGTGCCACACGCCCAGCAGCGTCTGCTTGCGGAAGAGCACGTACCCGAGCCACAGCGCGAGAGCCAGTTTGAGGAACTCCGCCGGCTGCGCCTGGACGAACCCGAGGTCGATCCAGTTGCGGTTTCCGTTGGCCTCGACGCCCAGCGGCGTGAACACCAGCAATTGGAACAGCAGCGCGCCGATGAGGGCGGGCCACGCGATCCGCTTCCAGAACTTCAGCGGGGCGCGGCTGAGGACGAACATCAACGGCACGCCCAGCAGCGCGAACACGCCCTGCTTCATGACGTGCTCGAACGGGCTCTGCCCGCCGTCGAGGGCCGAGGTCGCCGAGAGCACCATGACGAGGCCGAAGCCCGTGAGCAGCAGTGCCGTCGAGGCGATCAGCAGGAACTCGCTCGGCACGGGCGCGAACGCCTTGCCCAGCGACACCCGCGCCATGAGGCCGCCGCGCTCGCGCGGAGCCTCGTCGGGGCTCTGGTAGGGAGGAGGTGCCGTCGTGGTCACGGTGTCCCCTTCCGGTCCGCTCGTTCGATCAGTCGTCCTGGCTCGCGATCCACGACCGCACCGCGTCCGCGAAGCGTTCGCCGCGGTCGGCGTAGGACG
>VGAV01000526.1 GCA_016870695.1 Actinomycetota bacterium
GTCGATCATCATCCGCGCCGACACGGCTTCAGCTCGCGGCGAGATCGAGCGGCTGGTCACCTTCGCCAACGGCAAGACCATCACGGTGCCCGTGCGGGGGTCGGCGGATTGGCAGGGACCGGGACGCGCCTACGGCGGCCCGATCCTCGGGCCGGGCGGGCCGCGCGACGACGTCATCCCGATCATGGCGTCCAATGGCGAGCACATGCTCCCCGCGGACGAGGTCGACATGGCCGGCGGGCAGGAGGGCGTCTACCGCCTCCGCCGCGCCATCCGCAGCGGAGCGCTGCGGTACGCCGACGGCGGAGAGATCGGCCTCCCCTCGAGCCTGTGGCGGGTCATGGGGCCGACACCCAGCGCGGCGCCCGCCCCCGCGGTCGCAGCGCCCGTCAGCGCCACCGGTGGCGGGTTCCAGTTCGTCAGCACCGGGAACACCTATTACGGCTTCGACCCGCGCGACGTCGCTCGCGAGGAGCGGGAGTCGTTCGAGCGTGCGCTCGATGCGCACGGAATCTAGGAGGGCACTCGATGCCGATCGTCTTCGCGGCCCCGGCCGCCGCTGCTGTCTCCCGCGGGGCGGATCTCGATCTGCCCCGCGCGATGCGGTGGACCGGGGCCGACGGGTCGGTCTGGCACCTCACCCGCCCGCGCGCGGTCAACCCGCGCATGCGCCCGGGGGTGAAGGGGCTGCACATGCCCAGGATGGAAGTGCACCAGACCTCCACCCCGCTGGTGCACGGCGTCGACCTCGTCGGCTACACGATCCCCGGCCGTGACGTCTACTGGCCGCTGCTGTTCCGAGCGGCATCCGCCGCGGACTGGGAGGCCGCGCACGGGGCGTTCTTCGACTCGTTCCACCCGGTCATCCCCGGCACCTGGACGGTGGGGGAGGGCGACAGCGCGCGCACGCTCGGCCTGACGGGCGAGTTCGAGGGCGACCATTCGTTCACCCACGATCCGTTCGTCACCGGCTCGGCCATCATCGGCATCAAGCTGTTCGCCCCGCGGCCGCTGTGGCGCGGGAAGGAGATACGGCTCGTCTTCGAGTCCGGCGCCGGGCAGCCGTTCATCGGGTCCGAGAAGGCGCCGCCGTTCTACATCTCGCCGACGGCGACCTACCAGAACGCCGAGATCCGCAACCCCGGCAACGAGCCGTCCTATCTGCGCTGGACCGTCTTCGGGCCGGAGCCGCACGCCGTCCTCGGCGTCGGCCCCAGCATCATCGACGTGCCCTTCGCGATCGACGAGGGCTCAAGCCTGGTCATCGACACCGACCCCGCCGCCCAGTACGCCACCCTCGACGGCGTCGACGTGACCCGCGAGCTCGGGTTCCAGATGTTCGCTCCCGTCCCGCCCGGCGGCGCGACCCCGCTGCACATCGCGGGCGAAGGGGACAGCGAGGTCGCCGTCGAGCTGACCCCGCTGTTCTGGCGGGCGTTCTGATGCGCCGGCAGTACATCCTCGCCGAGTTCCTCGACCACGGGAACGCCTTCGTCCGGCAGGTGCTCCCGCGCCGAACCGTCGCGGTGCTGCGCTGGAACGCGGCCTCGACGGCGACGCTGACCGTCCGCGACGATCACCCCATCGTCGGCAACCTGCTGTCCGAGAAGGGCATCCGGTGCGCGGTCTGGCACGTCACCATCACCGACGGTTCTTCGCTGTCCAAGCGCCGGCTGCTCGAGGGGCGAGTCGGGAAGGTCTCCGCGAAGGAAGCGCCCTACGGCACCGTCACCGTGCCGGTCACGGCCGACTTCCAAGACCTCGCCACGATGCTGGGCTGGCAGGTGCCCGGCGCCGGCCTCGACGGGCAGGGAGCCGCCGAGTACGCCCGCTACACCGGGCCGTCCGAGACCAACGCCAAGGACGCCATCGCCGCCAACGCAGCCCGCCTCGGCCGCCCCTGGGACGTCGTCCCCTCGCTGGGTCGCGGCACCTCCGCGCCGCTCGAGGTTCGCATGGACGAGCTCGCCGACAAGATCCTGCAGCCGCTCATCAATGACAGGCTGCAGCTCACCATCGAGCGCACACCGGGCAGCGACCGGTGGGTCGTCGACGTCCGCGCTGGCACCGTCTTTCCCCGTCCCCTCACGCCGCAGTCCGGCGTGATCGCGTCGTGGGAATGGGTCGACCAGCCGGCCACCGCCACGCGAGCCGTCGTCGGCGGCCGCGGCGACGGACCCGAACGTCAGTTCGCCCTCGTCGTCGACGAAGCCCTCGAG
>VGAV01000527.1 GCA_016870695.1 Actinomycetota bacterium
GGGCGCGACGATGCTGGCGGTCCAGACGAGCGCCACGACGACGAGCACGACGTTGACGATGTTCTGCAGGATCGTGCCGAGCGTGCGCGTGCGCTGCACGAGCCGCACGGCGGCCAGCGGGGAGCGGTCCAGGGCCTGGGTGTCGTCGACGTTGGCCTTGTTCTTGGCGCCGTTGACGACGCGGTCGACGACGCGGCGGATGATGCCGCGCAGGATCCAGGCGACGATCACCGTGCCGACGACGACGCCGAGCACTTGGAGGAGGGTGCCGCCGACGGCGAGCAGGCGGTCGAGCAGCCAGGACCAGGCGGCGGAGTCGGCGAAGTCGCCGATGTCCTCCGGCGCGGTCGGCGTAGGGGAGGGGGTCGAGGCGAGGGAAAGCATCCCTTGAATGCTAGTCAGCGGATCTTCGGTGGCCGCTGAACGGGCCCGGGAACGACGATGGCGGGCACCCCCTTCGGGGCGCCCGCCATCGCGAAGGGGGACGACTACTGCGCGTCGCGCTCCTGGACCGCCAGGGCCCGCTCGACGCCGGCCAGGTTCTCGCCGACGAGGCGGCGGAGCGCCGGTGCCGCGTCGGTGTGGGCCGCCAGCCAGGCCCGCGTGGCGTCGCGTAGGGCGGTGTTCGCCAGCGCCGCCGGGTAGAGCCCGACGATGAGGTACTGCGCGATCTGGTAGCTGCGCGACTCCCAGACGGGCAGCAGCATCGCGAAGTACGGCTCGACGAACTCGGCGAGCACGTCCACGGTCGCCGGGTGCGTGAAACCGAGCGCGGCGGAGCGCACGATGGTGTTCGGGGCGTCGGCGCGCTCCACGAGGGCGTCCCAGGACTCCTGCTTCGCCTCGCGGGAGGGGAGCGCCGCCTTCGCCTGCGCGGCGAACTCGCCGCCCTTGGCCGTGTTGTCGGCCGCGCGTGCGGCGTCGATGTCGGCGGCGGTCACCGCACCGGCCGCGGCGAGCGAGACGAGCAGCTGCCAGCTGAGGTCGGTGTCGATCTGCAGACCGTCGAGCGTCGTGTCGCCGTCGCGCAGGGCACGCACCGTCTCGGCGTGGGCGGGGGTGGACGCCGCCGACGCGAAGGCCGTCACGAACTGCAGCTGGCTGTCGCTGCCCGCCTCGGCGTTCCGCGCCAGCTCCCACAGGCCGTCGGCGACGCGACTCCGCGCCGCGTCCCGCGTCTCGGGGGCGACGTAGGCGTTCGCGGCCAGCTGCAGCTGGGCCAGCGTCGTCCGCACCGTGGTCGACTCGGTCTCGGAGCCGATGTTCCGCAGGACCAGGTCGATGTAATCGGTCGCCGACGCCTCGGCATCCCGGGTCTGGTCCCAGGCCGCGCCCCAGACGAGGGAACGGGCCAGCGGGTCGGAGATGTCCTTGAGGTGGGCAATCGCCGTCGCGAGCGACCGCTCGTCGAGACGGATCTTCGCGTAAGCGAGGTCGTCGTCGTTGAGCAGGACGAGGTCGGGACGTCGGATGCCGCGGAGCTCGGCGACCTCGGTCCGGTCACCGTCGACGTCGAGCTCGACCTGGTGCACGCGCTCCAACGCGCCGGACTCGGTCAGCGTGTAGAAGCCGACCCCCAGGCGGTGGGGACGGATGGTGGGGTAGTCGGCCGGCGCGGTCTGCACGATCGCGAAGCGCGAGAGCGTGCCGTCCGCCGCCTCCTCGATGAGCGGCGACAGCGTATTGACGCCTGCAGTCTCGAGCCACTTCTTCGACCAGTCGCCGAGGTCGCGGCCGCTGGTGGCCTCGAGCTCCGAGAGCAGGTCGCTCAGCTCGGTGTTCGACCACTCGTGCTTCTGGAAGTACGCGGCGACGCCGGCGAAGAACTGCTCGATCCCCACCCACGCGGCGAGCTGCTTGAGCACCGACCCGCCCTTGGCGTAGGTGATGCCGTCGAAGTTGACCTGCACGTCCTCGAGGTCGTTGATCTCGGCGATGACGGGGTGCGTGGAGGGGAGCTGGTCCTGGCGGTAGGCCCAGGTCTTCTCCATGGCGTTGAACGTCGTCCACGCCTCGGTCCACTCGGTGGCCTCGGCGGTGGCGATCGTGGACGCCCACTCGGCGAAGGACTCGTTGAGCCACAGGCCGTTCCACCACTTCATGGTGACGAGGTCGCCGAACCACATGTGGGCCAGCTCGTGCAGGATCGTCACGACGCGGCGCTCCTTGACGGCGTCGGTGACCTTGCTGCGGAAGACGTACGTCTCGGTGAAGGTCAC
>VGAV01000528.1 GCA_016870695.1 Actinomycetota bacterium
GGACCGAGGATCACCAGCGGGGCGTCCGCGGGCCCGACCGGGGCGGTGAGGGCGATCATGGGCGTCCTCCGAGATCATCGACGAGACGGGGGGCGAGTCCGACGTACCCGGCGGGGTCGAGCAGCGCGTCGACGTCGAGCGCGGCCGCCTCGGGCAGCGCGCGCACGCGTGCGGCGAGGTCGCCGTCCCCGGCCAGCAGTGCGCCGAACCGCTCGGCGCCGATGAGCGGGACGAGCACCCCGCGGAGGCGTTCGCTCACGATGAGCCCGCCGGTGAGGTCGAGGTTCCGTGCCACGGCGGCGGCGTCGACGCGCAGCCCGTGCGCGAGGAAGACGCCGTGCGCCGCCGCCCCCAGGGCCACGCGGCAGAGCTCCCGTAGCGCGGGCCACTCGGCGTGCCAGGCGCCGTCGGGACGCTCGTCCACCGCCGCGGCCGCGGCCGCGTGCACGGTCGCGCCGAGCAGGGGTGCGCGCAGCGACGCGGCGCGTACGAGGACGGATGCCACCGGGTTGGCCTTCTGCGGCATCGCGGACGATCCGCCCGCCGAGGGGTCCGACAGCTCGGCGATCTCAGTGCGGCCGAGGGTCGCGACGTCGGCCGCGATCACGCCGAGGGCGTCGACGGCCTGGACGAGCGCGTCGGCGAGTTCCGTGAGCGGCCAGCGCTGCGTGTGCCAGGGCGCGTCGGGGGTGGCGAGCCCGAGCGCCTCGGCGAAGGCGCCCGGGAGGGCGGCGGCCGCCTCGATCCCGACGTCCGCGACGGCGGCCGAGAGGGTCCCCGCCGCTCCGCCGAGCTGCGCGGGGAGCGCATCGCGGGCCTCGCGGACGCGCGTCGCGGCACGGCGGATGCCACGCACCCAGCCGGCCGCGCGGGCGCCGATCGTGGTGGGCACGGCGTGCTGCGTGAGCGTGCGGGCCGCCGCGACGACGTCACGATTGTCGCGGGCGAAGGCCGTGAGGGCGTCGTCGATCGCGTCGAGGTCGCGGACGACGGCCGAGGCGGCGGACCGGCCGACGAGGGCGAGCGCCGTGTCCAGGATGTCCTGGCTCGTCGCCCCGCGATGCACCCAGGGCCGTGCCTCCGCCGGGACGCGCGGACGGAGCAGTCCGACCATCGGGATGACCGGGTTGCCGCCGGCGACCCCGGCCGCGGCGAGCGCGGCGACGTCGAGCCCGTGCGGATCCAGGGCGTCCGCGGCGGCGTCGGCGACCTCGCGGGCGAGGGCTCCGGTGGCCGCGTATGCCGAGAGCAGCGCGACCTCGGCGGCGACGAGCGCGTCGAGCACGGCGGCATCCGAGACCGCGTCGTCGTGTCCGAGGGTGCCGGGCGAGAGGAGTCCGCTGTCGAAGACCTCAGAAGGCAAGGAACACCGTCTCCTTCTCGCCCTGCAGCCGAATGTCGTGGTGCAGGTGTCCGTCGGCCGTGCGTACCGCGACGAGCGTGTCCCGCTCCTCGGCGGACAGCGACGACAGCAGCGGGTCCGCCGCCAGCGCGGCGGCGTCGTCGGGCACGTAGATGCGGGTGTGCAGCTTGTCGGGCAGCCCCCGGGCGAAGACGACCGCCGCGAAGAACCCGGGGCGACCCTGGATGCCGCCGGGCGTGCGCGTCCAGAACTCGTAGTGCCCCTCGTCGTCGGTGAAGGCCCGCCCGAAGCCGGTGAAGGTGTGACCGTCGCGGCGGAAGGCGCCGCGAGCGCGAGGCACGGTGCCGTCGGCATCCGCCGCGAAGACCTCCACGACGGCGTCCGGGATCGGCGCCCCCGCGCCGTCGAAGACGGTGCCGCCGAGCACGATGGCGCCGGGCGAGTGGGGGAACGCGATCTCGTGCTGACCGGGGTACTGCAGGCCGTAGGCGAAGAACGGTCCGACGGTCTGGCCCGGCGTGGCCGGGCGGGTCCGGTCGGGGACGCGGCTCACGACTCCTCCTCGGGCTCGAAGTACGTGGCATCCGGTCCATCCACGACGATGTCGAAACGGTACCCCGTCGCCCACTCGGGCGAGGTGAGGTCGTGGTCATAGACGCCGACGAGGGCGTCGCGGTCGCTTTGGCGGCGGATGGTGTTGTAGATCGGGTCGAGCGCGAACAGGGGGTCGCCCGGGAAGTACATCTGCGTCACGAGCCGCTGCGTGAAGGACGACCCGAAGACGGAGAAGTGGATGTGGGCGGGGCGCCAGGCGTTGCGGTGGTTCTTCCACGGGTAGGGGCCCGGCTTG
>VGAV01000529.1 GCA_016870695.1 Actinomycetota bacterium
GCAGGGGAACCTTAGGTGTCTAGTTATAGTGAGAAGGCACCGACGGACATGGGGAGCACACACGATGACCGCAGAGACGAGCGAGACCTCGCCGCTGATGGCGGCGCTCATGCTGTTCTGCCGAGAAAGAGCCATCGCCGCCGCACAGACGCGGAAAGAGCTCGAGGTGAACGAGCTGGATGCCAAGGCGATCCTCTACGTCGCGACCCACGCCGGCGCCCGCCCCTCTGAGCTCGCCGGCCACCTCCGCGTGACCTCGGCCGGCGTCACGACAATGGTCGAGCGCCTCGTTCGTCGCGGCATCCTCCGTCGCGAGGCCGACGAGGCCGACCGGCGCGTCAGCCACATCCATCTCGCCGTGTCCCTCGACGAGGAGCCGTGGTCGCAGCTGACCCGCTTCCACGACGCGTTCCGTGCCGTCGTCTCTCAGCTCGATCCTGAGGTCGAGCAAGAGCTGGCGGCCTTCCTCACGCACGCGACGGTCACCGCCCGCGACGAGATCGACCGCTCCGCGAACGGGGCGACGTCGGCCGCCTGACACATCGACGAAATAGGCCGCTCCGCGAACGGCGCGACGTCGGCTTCCTGACGCCCGCCGGACCGCACCACGCTCAGGCCGAGGGAGCCTCACCGGCGAGCTGCGCCATGTGCTCGACGGACTTGCGCTGCAGGAATGCGCACAGGTCGGCGGCGTTCGCGATCTCGCGGCAGAGGTCGTAGACGTCCTCCGGCGAGAGCTCGGTCACCTCGGGCTGCGCCTCGAACGTCACACGCCAGTCCGGGACGCCGACGGCGATGGGTGCCAGGTACACGGACGTGGTGGCATTCGCGAGCGGGAAGATCACCAGGCCGCTGTCGACGCCGTCCACGGGCTCCTGGTCGGCGACGTAGGCCGTTCCCCCGCCCGCACCGCTCGCGGCGAACTCCTCGAGCCACGACTGCAACAGGTCCTTGCTGCGAAACGGCACTTGGCGCACCCTTCGTTGTCCTCGCGGAAGACGCTCCGCTCAGAAAATCGTACGACAGCGCCGGCCCCTTTCCCGACCATGTCCAAGAACCGGCGACAGCCGGGAAGCGTCAGGCTCGGCGCCACCCGTAACGCGCCGACAGCGCCGCGGCGATCCGGTCGAACCGCTGCCGATCCAGCGCCGCGGCCTCCCGCCGCATGGCCGCGTCCGGGACGACGTAGACCTGCTCCACGTCGACCCACGACGGACGCCCCTGCGGGTCCCACGCGCCGGCTCCGAGCGCCAGGTAGTCGGCATTCCCGGCGTGCGGCTTGCTCGTCAGGCGCACCGCGAACGAGTGGCCGGCGTCCCGTCGGCCGAGCACGAGCACGGGGCGATCCTTGCCCCGCCCGTCGCGCTCCTCGTAGGGCACCCACGTCCACACGATCTCGCCGCCGTCCGGCGCCCCGTCCCGGTCGGGGGCGTACGTCAGCGTCAGACCGCGCGGGCCCGGCGGGGCGATCTCGACGGTGCCGCCCGTGGCATCCCGATTCCGGATGCCGCCCGGCCGCGCGCTCGGAGCGGGCTCGCGGGTCGGCGGCGTCGACGGGCGGAACGCCCTCAGGAGCGCGGACAGCAGGCGTGAGGCGGTTCCCATGTGTTCACCCTAGACAGCCCTGCACGCACGACGGAGGGGCGCCACGGACGAATCCGTGACGCCCCTCGGGCCGAGGCTGAGATCAGCCGCGGGTGTCGCTGAGGACGTAGCCCTCCTCGCCGTGGACGATGGTGTCGATGCCGGCCACCTCGTCCTCGTTGCGGACGCGGAAGCCGATCGTCTTCTCGATCGCGAAGCCGATGACGTAGGCCAGGACGAAGGAGTAGACGAGCACCGCGAGCGCGGCGATGGCCTGCACGAGCAGCTGCGTGAGCGAGCCGCTGTAGATGAGACCGGTGCCGTTGGCGAAGATGCCCAGGTACAGCGTGCCGAGGAGGCCGCCGACCAGGTGGATGCCGACCACGTCGAGCGAGTCGTCGAAGCCGAGCTTGAACTTCAGCTCGATGGCGAGCGCGCAGACCGCACCGGCGATCAGGCCGAGGACGATGGCCCAGAAGGGGGTCAGCGAGGCGCAGGCCGGAGTGATGGCGACGAGACCGGCGACGGCACCCGAGGCGGCGCCGACCGAGGTGGGCTTGCCGTCCTTGATCTTCTCGACGAGCAGCCAGGCGAGCAGCGCCGCGGCGGGAGCGGCGATCGTGTTGACG
>VGAV01000530.1 GCA_016870695.1 Actinomycetota bacterium
CCGCGTGTTCGAGCGGTTCTACCGCGCCGACCAGGCGCGCTCGCGCCGCACCGGCGGCACCGGCCTCGGGCTGTCCATCGTCAAGCACGCGGTCCAGCGCCATGGCGGCGAGGTGCGCCTGTGGTCGCGCCCGGAGCGCGGCTCGACCTTCACCATCCGCCTCCCGCAGTCCGAGGCGCCCGATCTCGACCAGACCCGCACCAAGCCGCGCCGGAAGCCCCGCAAGCCGCCTGCCGCGCGCCCCGTACCCGTGAAGGGGGACACCCTATGACCCGCGTCCTGATCGTCGAGGACGAGCCCGACCTCGCCGACCCGCTCGCCTATCTGCTCCGTCGCGAGGGCTACGAGGTCGAGATCGCCGAGGACGGCGCGCTCGCCCTGACCGCGTTCCGCGAGCGCGGTGCGGATATCCTCCTGCTGGATCTCATGCTCCCGGGGATGCCGGGGACGGAGGTGTGCCGGCAGCTGCGCCTGACCTCGCAGGTGCCGATCATCATGCTCACCGCCAAGGACTCCGAGGTCGACATCGTGGTGGGGCTGGAGCTCGGCGCCGACGACTACGTCACGAAGCCGTACTCGACCCGCGAGCTGCTCGCGCGCATGCGAGCGGTCCTGCGCCGCCGCACGCCCGAGGACGCCGACCTCGACGACCGCGTCCTCACCGGTGGTCGCGTGACCCTCGACATCGACCGGCACACGGTCGCGGTGGACGGCGGCGAGATCAACATGCCGCTGAAGGAGTTCGAGCTCCTGGAGGTGCTGATGCGCAACGCCGGTCGCGTGCTGACGCGTGGCCAGCTCATCGACCGCGTCTGGGGGACCGACTACTTCGGCGACACCAAGACGCTCGACGTCCACATCAAGCGCATCCGCTCCCGCATCGAGCAGAACCCGAGCGAGCCGACCATGCTCGTGACGGTGCGAGGTCTCGGCTACCGCTTCGAGTCCTGATCCCGGGAACGACGAAGGCGCCGACGGTCCTGCCGTCGGCGCCTTCGTTCGTGCTCAGGACGAGGGGGTCTCGGTCGCGGACGGCGTCTCGTCCGGCGACGGGGTGACCAGCGGGGTCGGGGCGACCGTCGGGGTCGGGCCGGCCGGGGCGAGGTCGCTCAGGTACTCCAGTGCGCCGTCGAGCACGGGGACCTGGATGAGGGCGCCCTCGGAGTCGCCGGACTGGAAGTAGACCGGGATGGTGGAGCCGGGGACCGCATCGATGCCCTCGAGCAGCAGCGGCTCGACGTCGTTGGCCAGGTCGCCGAGGCTCAGGGTGGTGCTCGCGGGGACGTTGACCGTCGCGCGGACCGCGGAGGACCCCTCGCCGACCTCGATGCGGAGAGTCTGCTGCTCGAGGGTGTCGTTGACGATGGCGGCGACCATGTTGCCGTCGGTGCCCTCGGCGTCCGCCACGATGAGGGCGTTGCGCACGTGCAGCGGGCCCGACTCGGGGACATTGACGCCGTCCGATGCGGAGTACTGGATGGTCGTCGCCTGCGGAGCGATCAGGTTGCAGCCGGACGTGCCGAGCACGACGGCCGCTCCCACGACGATGGACGCGATGAGGCGCGATTTCACGGATCCTCCAAAGACAGACGGCATCCCCGCCATTCTATGGGGTCCGCGGAACCGGCCCGGTCTCGTGCGCGGGCGACGTGCGCACAAGGGTGCGCGGGCGCGGGGAGGGGGCGGAACCTTAGCGCATGGGGGCCTGTGGTATCCTGGACGTTGCCGAAAGGACATAACTCCATGCTTTTTGAGGTTGGCGAGACCGTTGTTTACCCGCACCACGGCGCGGCCACGATCATCGAGGTCAAGGAACGCGTCATCAAGGGCGAGACGAAGAAGTATCTGAAGCTCAACGTCACGCAGGGTGACCTGGTCATCGAGGTTCCGGCTGAGAACGTCGATCTGGTCGGCGTTCGCGATGTGATCGGCCGGGAGGGCCTGGACAAGGTCTTCGAGGTGCTGCGCGCGCCGTTCACCGAGGAGCCGACCAACTGGTCGCGTCGCTACAAGGCGAACCTCGAGAAGCTCGCGTCCGGCGATGTGATCAAGGTCAGCGAGGTCGTCCGCGACCTGTGGCGCCGTGACCAGGACCGCGGTCTGTCGGCCGGCGAGAAGCGCATGCTGGCCAAGGCCCGCCAGATCCTCGTCTCCGAGCTCGCTCTGGCCGAGAAGACCGACGAGGAGCGCGCCGGCGTCGTCCTCGACGAG
>VGAV01000531.1 GCA_016870695.1 Actinomycetota bacterium
TGCTGATGGTGGGCATCATCATCGCGCTGGTGCTGCGCGGCGCCTTCATCCTCGTCGGTGCGACGGTCATCGAGAACTTCAGCCCGATCTTCTACCTCTTCGGCGCGTTCCTCGTCTACACGGCGATCCGCCAGGCGTTCCCCGGCGACGACGACGACGAGCAGAAGGAGAACCTCATCGTCCGGATGCTCCGCCGCGTCCTGCCGATGAGCGACGCGTACGACGGCAAGAAGGTCCTCACGCGGGTGAACGGCAAGAAGGTGTTCACCCCGATGATCATCGTGTTCGTCGCGATCGGCGTCACCGACCTGCTGTTCGCCATCGACTCGATCCCGGCGATCTTCGGCATCACGCAGAACCCGTTCATCGTGTTCACCGCGAACCTCTTCGCGCTGATGGGGCTGCGCCAGCTGTACTTCCTGCTCGGCGACCTGCTGGACCGCCTGCGCTTCCTGCACTACGGCATCGCCTTCATCCTCGCGTTCATCGGCGTGAAGCTGGTGCTGCACGCCATGCACGTCAACGAGCTGCCGTTCATCAACGGCGGCGAGCCGATCGAGTGGGCGCCGGAGATCTCCACGTGGGTGTCGCTGGCCGTCATCATCGTGTCGATGGCGGTGGCCACGATCGCGAGCCTCGTGGTCTCGTCGCGCGAGGCGCGCGCGGCCGGACCCGTGGATGCCGCGACGCAGGTCGCCGATGAGAAGGGGACGCCCCGCAGCGTGGAGCACCCGGGCGCCGAATGACCCCGGCGGCGTGTCCCACGATGCGCAGGGAAGCGGCCTGATTCCTGCACAAAGTGGGACATCATGCCAAACGCCGCCGCCGCGGCGGGGAGCGCCTAGAATGCCTGCAGGTTCGCGCGGAGCCCGCCGTCGACGTACTCCTCGCGCAGGATGCCGCGTCGCCGCAGGATCGGCACGAGGTCGTCGAGCACCCGGTGCACGGTGACGGGGTGCAGGTCGCCCCAGAGCAGCACGCCGTCGTTGCCCCACTCGCCGAGCTCCTCGATGCGGTCGGCGAACTCGTCCGCGGTGCCGACGAACCCGCTGCCGTCGTTCAGGCGGCCGAGACGCGCGTGCGCGGCCAGCAGGGTCCGCAGCGGGGCGTCGTCGCCGTGCTTCCCGACGAGGCGGGCGATGCTGCCCTGCGACACGTGCTCGCCGAAGATGCCGCGGTCGAGCGGGCGGTCCAGGTCCAGCGCCGTGAGATCGGTCTCCAGGTCGCTGGACTGCTTGCGCGCGATCGCCCGCAGCGCCTCGTCGTCGGGGTGCGCCGACGCGGCGACGAGCCGGTCCGCCTCCTCCGGCGACGACACGAGCACCGGCTGCACGGCGAAGAGGATCTTGACGTCGGCGGGCCGGCGACCGGCGGCCTCGGCGGCGGCGTGGATGCGTCCGCGGTAGGCGCGGATGCTCTGCTCGTCGAGGGGGGCGAGGGCGAGCTGCACGTCGGAGTTGTGGCCGGCGAAGGCGAGGCCGCGGCCCGAGCCGCCGGGGGAGACGATGGCGGGCTCGCCGTCGGTGAACGGCACGGCGTTGAGCGGGCCGTCGAAGGAGAAGTACTCGCCGCGGTGGCGGGTGGCATCCATCCGGGTCCCGTCGGCGTACACGCCCGTCTGCTCGTCCTGGACGAGGGCGCCCGGCTGCCAGGAGCGCCACAGGTCCCGGATGCCGCCGAGCCACTCCTCCGCACGGTCGTAGGCCGCGTCGTGACCGAGCTGCGGCGCCGCGGAGAAGTGGCGCGCGCTGCCGGTGTCGGTGACGACGTTGAGGCCGAGGCGGTGGCCGCTGAGGTGCTGCAGCGTCGCGGACTGGCGCGCGGCCGTATACGGCAGGAACGCGGCCGGGTTGACCGTCGGGACGACACCGAGGTGTCGTGTCGCGGCGAACAGGTACGGCGCGAGGAGGAGCGGGTCGTGCTTGGGTCCGCCGAACGCGTGGCGGACGCGCAGGTCGATGGTGTCCGCGCTGCCGAGGGACGGGGCGTCCTCGATGATCAGGAGGTCGAAGCCGGCCTGCTCGAGCGTGCGGGCGGAGTCCTGATAGAGGTCGGGCGACGTCCACCGGTGGTTCCAGCGGAGGTACGGGTGCCCCCACCCGTGCGGGCCGAAGCCGCGGGCGAGGAACCAGCCGAAGTGCTGCAGCCGGGTCACAGGACCACCGTCTCGCGCTCCGTCGCCGGGATGCTCTCCAGCG
>VGAV01000532.1 GCA_016870695.1 Actinomycetota bacterium
AACGCGACGACATCCGTCGCGCCGCCGACGCCGCCCCCGCTGCGCGCGCGAACGACACGACGCAGACGTTCGGTCACGATGCCGACCTCTCCTTCGTGCCCTTCGGCGCCGACCTGAGCGAGGCCGAGCTCGAGGCGATCGAGGCGCTGCCCTCCGGGGCCGCCCTGCTCATCGTCCGCTCCGGCCCCACCACCGGCGCGCGCTACCTGCTCGACACCGACGTCACCACGGTCGGCCGTCACCCCGAGGCCGACATCTTCTTCGACGACGTCACCGTCTCGCGCCGGCACGCGGAGATCACCCGACAGGGCGCCGCGTTCGAGATCGTCGACCAGCGCTCCCTCAACGGCAGCTACGTCAACGGCGAGCGGGTCGACCGCTCGGCGCTCGTCAACGGCGCCGAGGTGCGGATCGGCAAGTTCCGCCTCAACTTCTTCGTCTCGCCCGTCGACCTCGCCGCGGCAGAGCACTGATGGCGGCAGCCCCCGCCCGCGGTCGTCCCACGGCTGCGGGGCTGCTGAGCATCGGCCAGGTGCTGGCGCGCCTGACCCCCGAGTTCCCCGCACTCACCTCGAGCAAGCTCCGCTTCCTCGAGGTGCAGGGCATCGTCTCGCCGACGCGTACCGACTCCGGGTACCGCAAGTTCTCACCCGCCGACCTCGAGCGGCTGCGGCTCGCGCTCACCCTGCAGCGCGACCACTACCTCCCGCTCGCCGTCATCCGCGATTACCTCGAGGATGTGGATGCCGGCCGCAACCCGGCCCCGCCCACGGCCATGCCGTCGATGACCGCGGCCCCGCGCCGCTATCGCCGCGACGAGCTGCTGTCGGCCTCCGGCGCCGCGCCGCAGCTGCTGAACGACGCCATCAGCACCGGCGTCGTCACCGCGGCGGAGTCCTATCCCGAGCAGACCGTGACCCTGCTGCGCGCGCTCGTCGCGCTGGACCGTCACGGCATCGAGCCGCGTCACGTGCGGTCGCTGCGGCAGAGCGCGGAGCGCGAGGCCTCCCTCGTCGAGTCCGCCCTCTCGGCCCTGCTGCGTCGCCCGGACGCCGCCTCCCGCGCCCGCGCGAGCGAGCTCGCCCCCGAGCTGGCCGCCCGGCTGGACGAGGTGCGGGCGATCTTCGTGCGCAGCGCCATCGACCGCGTGCTCTCCTGAGCGCGACACGCCGAATCGCTCGGGCGGATGTCGTTGCCGGGCGGGCATCGCTGATCTAGCGTGGAACCAATGACCCGACGAGGAGGGACGCGAGCATGACCGCTGGCGACACAGTCGGCGAACCCCGGTTCGCCACGGAACTCCTCTTCACCGACGGTCTGCCCGAGATGGACGACGACACGGGCTATCGCGGCGCCGTCGCGGCGCGTGCCGCCGGCATCAGCTACCGCCAGCTCGACTACTGGGCCCGCACCGAGCTCGTCGTCCCCACCGTCCGCGGAGCGAACGGCTCGGGCACGCAGCGCCTGTACGGCTTCCGCGACATCCTCGTGCTCAAGCTCGTCAAGCGCCTCCTCGACACCGGCATCTCGCTGCAGCAGATCCGCACCGCCGTCGATCAGCTCCGCGCCGCCGGCATCCGCGACCTGGCGGGCACGACGCTGATGAGCGACGGCGCCTCCGTCTACCTGTGCACCTCCAACGACGAGGTCATCGACCTCGTCAGCCGCGGCCAGGGCGTGTTCGGCATCGCCGTCGGCAAGGTCCTGCGCGAGGTCGAGTCGACGCTCGTGGACTTCGAGGCCGCCGCGCCCGAGGCCGTCGACGAGCTCGCCGCCCGTCGCGCGGCCCGCACCGCCTGACCACCACCGTCTTCCACGAGAAGGACCCCGGCTGCCGCGGCATCCGGGGTCCTTCTCGTCGATGACGCCTCAGGCGCGAGCGGCGTCGCCCTCGACTGGGATGCGGCCGGTCCGGACGATGCGGTCGAGCAGCGCGTCGAAGTCGGCTGCGAGCTCCTGGGCGGAGTCGCCGGGCCAGACGTGCAGCGGCTTCGCCGCGCCCTGCGCCTGCTGGAGCGAGGTGCGCTCGGGAAGCTGCGGGTTGAGGACCAGCGGGCCGAACATGTCGCGGAGCTCCTTGATGCGGAACTGGTGCTCGATGGACTGCGGGCGGACGCGGTTGACGACGACGCCGAGCGGCTGCAGACGGGGGGAGAGTCCGCGACGGATCTCCTCGATGGCGCGCAGC
>VGAV01000533.1 GCA_016870695.1 Actinomycetota bacterium
CACCCCGAGCTGCGCGAGATCTGTGTGCCCGTCGTCATCGGCGACGCGGACGCCCTCCGTCGCGGTGCGGAGTTCGTCGGACTGGACCCCGCGGCGGTCCGTGTGATCGCCGACCCGCGCGACGCCGTGAACGACCCCGCCCTGGTGGAGGTCGTGCAGACCGGCGGCTCGCTGGGACACGTGCCGGTGGGCGAGCTGAGCCCCGAGGCGGGCGACGGCGCGTACCGCTTCGTCGTCGAGGCGTGCCGGCTCGCGCGGGAGGGCATCGTGCAGGGCATCGTCACGGCGCCGCTCAACAAGGCCGCGATGCAGGCCGGCGGGCACAAGTGGCCCGGCCACACCGAGCTGCTGGCGCACGAGTTCGGTGTGAAGAACTTCAGCCTGGTGCTCTCCGCCGGTGACCTCTACTTCTTCCACCTCACCGCGCACGTCTCGCTGCAGCAGGCGATCGAGCGCACGAGCCCGGAGCGGACCGACGACGTGCTGACCCTCGCCGGGGCGTTCGTCCGCGCGCTCGGCAAGCCCGACGAGGCGATCGGCCTGTGCGGCCTCAACCCGCACGCCGGCGAGAACCGCATCTTCGGGGATCAGGATGCCGACATCCTCGCGCCCGCCGTGGAGCGCGCACGCGAGCGCGGCATCAACGCCCACGGACCGATCCCGGCGGATGCGCTGATCCCCGCTGCCGTGCGCGGCAAGTGGAACATGGTCGTCGCCTGCTACCACGACCAGGGACACGCCCCCTTCAAGGCGGTCTACGGCGACGACGGCGTCAACATCACCGTCGGCCTCCCCGTCGTCCGCGTCTCGGTCGACCACGGCACGGCGTTCGACATCGCCGGACAGGGCATCGCCCGCGAGGCGAGCCTCGTCCTGTCGGTCCAGCGCGCCGCGGAGCTGTCGCGGGGCTGGGACACCGTGTGGGAGACCGCGCGGGCCAGCGACCTCGTGGCCTGACCTCGCTCGAGGCCGCCTCCGCCCGAGGCTCCCGTTCCCGGGCGGGGGCGGCGGCTCCCGGTGGCATCCATCCGCCCTTTCAGCGACGCGGGGGTCAGCCGCCGGCTTGCGTCATCGCGCGGCGGGCGGCATCGCCGAGAGCGGTCACGTCGGTGCCGTCGACGATGACGGTCTTCTTCATCATCGGGATGAAGTCGCCGTCGCGCACGCGGACCTGCGGGGTGAGGCCGACGGGACCGATCTCGTCCTCGAAGTCGGCGACCACGTCGACCGCGCGCACCCCGCGCGAGTAGCTCGACCAGTTGAACGCGCCGTTCCAGGCGAGGAAGCGCTCGAAGTCCGGGTCCTCGCGGACGCACTTGCCCTGCAGCGACCGCCTCAGGCCGCGCACGACGGCCTCGCCCAGCTGCCTCGGCGTCGCGATCGGCGAGACGACCTCGGGCAGCCCGTCGAGCGCCCAGGTGCGATGCGTCGGGCGCGAGTAGACGAGCACCTCGATGCGGCCGTCGCGCTGCCGGTGCAGCGAGAGGGAGTGCCAGGCCATCACACGACCCCCTCTCGGAATGTCGGACGTCGGGCGCCGCCGGCCCCCCTCGCCTCCCCGGCTCGGCGGGAACGGTGACTCGGCTCACGGGCGAGTTCGCGCGACGTCATGGATGACCTCCTCGGTGCGAGAGTGGGATGCCGAGCGATGAGCCCGATGTTCGACGTTAGGTCGCGGTTCGCGGAAAATCCCCGCTCAGCCGCGAATCTCGCCCGACGGTTCACCTGCCGGCATCCCGTCCGCCTGCAGGACCGCCGGATCGGCCGCGGCGAAGTCGACCGTCATGTCGGGTCCTGATCCCGTCGGCGGCGCGCGGAGGCCAGGCCTGTGACCGCCAGAAGGACGGCGACGGCGGCGAACACCGCCGGCAGGAACCAGCCGATGGTCAGCTGCGCCGCCCACGCGAGCAGCGCGGCGACTACCGCTAGTGCGAGCAGGAGGACACCGGTCGATTCACGGCTCTGGGACATGGGTCGAGGAACCTTTCGTGGGGCGGACCTTTCGACGCTGGCAGCGCGGAACGCCAAGCGCACCCGACAGGCGGGGGAAACTCCCCCGCCGGGTGGGACCGCCGCGCGGTCAGACCCGCGTTCTCGCCCGCGTCGGACAGGTGGATGCCGCATGTCGGGGCCGTGGCATCCCGAATCCTCATTCGCGGGAGCCGTACTCGACCGCAG
>VGAV01000534.1 GCA_016870695.1 Actinomycetota bacterium
CCTGGTCGTCGGCACGCCCCTGGAACACGAGCCCCTCGGGGTCGAAGCGGACGAGGTCGCCCGAACGGTAGGCCCGCTCCCACCCGAGGGTCGGCATCGGCGCGTACTTCTCGGCGTCCTTGGCCGGGTCGAGGTAGCGGGCCAGGCCCACCCCGCCGATGATGAGCTCCCCGGTCCCCCCGGGCGCGACGCGGTGTCCCTCGGCGTCGACGACGGCCAGGGCCCATCCGTCGAGCGGGAGTCCGATGCGCACCGGCGTGCTCCCGTCGAGCGGGGCGGCGCACGCCACCACCGTCGCCTCGGTGGGGCCGTACGTGTTCCACACCTCCCGGCCCTCCGAGGCCAGGCGCGCGGCCAGCTCGGGCGGGCACGCCTCGCCGCCGAAGATGAGCAGGCGCACGTTCTCGATCGCCGCGGCCGGCCACATCGCCGCGAGCGTCGGCACGGTCGAGACCACCGTGATCCCTTGCCGCAGCAGCCACGGCGCCAGATCCTCCCCGGAACGGACGAGCGCGCGCGGGGCCGGAACGAGGCAGGCGCCGTGTCCCCACGCGAGCCACATCTCCTCGCACGAGGCGTCGAACGCCACGGACAGCCCGGCCAGCACGCGGTCGCCCGGCCCGAGCGGCTCGGCCTGCACGAACAGACGCGCCTCGGCGTCCACGAACGCCGCCGCCGAGCGGTGCGACACCGCGACGCCCTTCGGCGTGCCCGTCGAGCCGGAGGTGAAGATGACCCACGCATCGTCGTCCAGGCCGGGCGGCGGGACCACGGGAGTGGCGTTCGTGCGCGGGTGCGGGACCTCCCCGTCGTAGAGACGGACGAGCCCGTCCCCGTCTTCCCGCGGCAGGTACTCGCCCTCGCCCGCGACGATCCCGCGGACACCCGCCTCCGCGAACACCACGCGAGCGCGCTCGTCCGGGTCGTCGACGTCGACCGGCACGTACGCCGCCCCCGCCGCGAGGACGCCGAGGATCGACACGTACAGCTCCTTCGACCCCGACGGCATCCGGATGCCCACCCGGTCGCCGCGCCGGACGCCCGCCGTATGCAGGACGCCCGCCGTCCGCCACACGCGCGCGAGCAGCTCGCGATAGCTGATGGCCCCGGAGCCGTCGTCGACGGCGGAGGCCTCGGGATGCCGCCCGGCGACGTCGGTCAGGATGTCGATGAGCGTGCGCGGGGGCGGGGCGTCGCCGGTGCGATCGAGCGGCGCCTGCGCGTTCTCAGCGGGAGTCGTCACGGTCGCGAAGCGTATACCGCCCGGGGAAACACCCCGGTCGGGCGGTGGCCGTTCACCGTCCGTTCACCCGTGCAGCGCACTCTCGTAAGAGTCGATGTTTAGCGTTCCGGGCGAACCCTGCACCGGGTTCGACACAGCTCCCGACAAACCCCGAAGGACTCCCATCGTGAAGATCTCCCGCTTCGCCCAGCTCGGCGCGCTCTCCGCCGTCGCCGCCCTCACCCTGGCCGGCTGCGCCGCGAACGAAGGCGGCACCGGCGGCGGCGCCGAGAGCGGCGACTCCGGCTCCTCGCTCTCCGGCGAGGTCGCGAGCGGCGGCGCATCGTCGCAGGAGGTGGCGGTCCAGGCCTGGACCGCGGGCTTCCAGACCGCGAACCCCGACGTGACCATCACCTACGACCCCTCGGGCTCGGGTGCCGGTCGCGAGTCGTTCCAGGCGGGCGCGTTCCCGTTCATCGGCTCCGACCGCGCGTTCAACGACGAGGAGATCGCCGCGGGCGGCTTCGGCGCCTGCGCCGACGGCACCGACATCGTCGAGCTCCCCACCTACATCTCCCCGATCGCCGTCATCTTCAACCTCGAGGGCGTCGACTCGCTGAACCTGGACGCGGCCACCGTCGCGGGCCTGTTCGCCGGCACCATCACCACCTGGAACGACCCCGCGATCGCCGCCACCAACCCCGGCGTCAGCCTCCCCGACCTGGCCGTGACCCCGGTCCACCGTCAGGACGACTCGGGCACGACCGAGAACTTCACCGACTACCTCTTCCAGGCCGCCCCGTCGGTGTGGACCTCGGAGCCCGACGGCGAGTGGCCGCTGTCCTCCGGTGAGGCCGCCAACGGCACCTCCGGCGTCGTCTCCGCCGTCGCCGGCGCGAACGGCACCATCGGCTACGCGGACGCCTCGCGCGCCGCGCAGGAG
>VGAV01000535.1 GCA_016870695.1 Actinomycetota bacterium
ACGATCACGACCTACGCGTTCCTCCGCGTGCCGGGGGACGACGACCTCACGCTCGCCCTGCGGCCCGGTGCGGCGCAGCAGGTCGACGAGCTGGCGTCGGTCGAGTTCGACATGGCATCCCTCGTCGCCATCCCGCGGCGCGCGACGCTCGAGGTCGGTCCCGAGGTCGCGTCCACCGGGGCCCGGGCCGAGGGGCGCTGCTCCGTGAGCGGGTCGACGGTGCGGTACGACGCCGGGGCCGGGTCGCCCTACACGGACGCCTGCCAGGTGCAGCTCCGCCTGGCCGGGACCGAGGAGTGGACGCTGCTGTCGGTGCCGGTCGGCATCGTCGCGCGCAACCCGCAGCCCGAGCTGCGGCCGGGCTCGGTCACGGTCGGCCCGGGGGAGACGACGACCTTCGACCTGCGCAACATGACCTCGTGGCAGCTGGGGCGCGAGGACTGGGCCGGCATCGCGTACGCGCTGGACTACAGCGGGTCGGCGTTCCAGGTCGCCCTCGAGGGGTCCACCGTCCGGATCACGGGCTCCGACCGCGCCGTGCCCGGCTCCGAGAACGCCGCCGTCATCGGGGTGACCAGCCACGCCGCGGTGGCCCCGGCCCGCCTCCTCCTCCGCGTGGGCGCCGCGCCCTCGACCCTGCCCCAGGGCGGGTCGACGGCGCAGCAGTGCTCGCAGGCGGGAGGCTCGAGCTGCACGATCGACGTGGTCGGCGCCGGCGGCGAGGTCAACCCGCTGCCCGGCACGCCGCTCGAGGTCGTCGCCGTCCGTCCGACCGGCGCGTGCACGGGCGTGGGCTTCTCCGTCGCCGACAGCTCGAGCATCCTCGCGTCGTGGTCCTCCGATGCCCCGGGCGCCACGTGCAGCGCGAGCGTCACCCTGCGCGACGCGCAGGGGCGCACGACGGCGGCGACGCGCGACGCCCGGGTCGTCCTCGACCTGCTCGGCTACCCCCGCGGGCCGGCCAGCGTCCGTCAGACCGCCTACGGCGACGGCTCCGTGACCCTCCGCGTCGACCCGGGCGAGGCCCGTGCCGCCTACCCGGGGCTGTCCGGCTTCGTGGTGCGCACGGGCGGGCAGACGGTCGCGCAGTGCGGCGCGGACGGGTCGTGCCCCCTCATCTCCGCCCCCAACGGCGAGCAGCGCGAGTACGTCGTCACCGCGGTCAACGGGGTGGGCGAGTCGCGCGCCGCCGCCCGGACCACGGCGTGGGCGTACAACCCGCCGCCGACGCCGACCAACGTGTCGTGGACCCCGGTCCAGACGCGGGACGGCCAGGGCAACCTGATCGACATCGAGATCCGGGGAGTGGATGCCACCCAGGTCGGCTCCCTCGAGATCGTCAGCGCCGCGGGCGACCGCCAGACCGTCGACGTGCGGCGCGGGCAGGACACGGTCCGCGTCAACGGCTTCCGGGTCGGCAGCAACGCCCCCACCACCGTCACGATCATCCCGGCCTCGCGCTTCACCGCCCCGCCGGGCCTCGGCGGCGCCGCCGCCGGGCAGGGGTACAGCTTCTCGGCCCACGGCGTCGGGGCGCCCGTGAACCCGGCTCTGACCCTCACGTCACGGTCCACCGGCAACGACCGCTCCACCGTCATCGCGGACGCCGCGGCCGGGCAGAACGGCGCCGACTCGGAGGTGCGCTTCGGCATCACCGACGGCTTCCGCTGCACGACGAGTGCCGACGGGCAGCACCGCGAGTTCCCGAACGTCGCGGACGGCGAGGTGTACGAGTACCGGATGTGCGCCGAGTCCTTCTACCAGGGCCGCTCCTTCGGCTCGGTGGAGGCGACCGCCCAGATCGACGTGGCGCAGGACACGTCCGCCCCGACCGGGTACACGTTCTCCGTGGACCGCGCCCCGGTCGTGGAGGGCAGCACGGCCCGCTGGCGGATCACCGAGATCAAGACGGGCAGCGAGCCGCCCCGCCGCAATGAGGTCAAGTACGAGAACTTCGACGGCGGGCGCTCGACCGTCTTCGGCAGCGACCCCGGCATCCGCGTGTACTTCGAGCACGAGCGCACCGGAAAGCAGTCGCAGCGCGGGGCCGTGAAGCCGGCCTCCGGCAGCGCGCCGTACCAGGTGCAGGCGTCGGCCGAGCTCTCCTCCTGCACGGTCGGGCAGCAGGTCGAGGCCACCTGGTCGTCCAGCAAC
>VGAV01000536.1 GCA_016870695.1 Actinomycetota bacterium
CCATGACACCGCCGACTTCCTCCGTCCGAACCTCTTCGTCAACACCCCCGACATCCTCACGGAGTACCTGCAGTTCGGCGGTCGCCCGGCCTACAAGATCCGCGCGGCCATCGCGGCGACGGCGGCTCCGACCTACGGCGTCTACGCCGGTTACGAGCTGTACGAGAACGTCGCGCGGCCGGGGTCCGAGGAGAACATCGACAACGAGAAGTACGAGTACAAGTTCCGCGACTGGGAGGGCGCCGAGGCTGCCGGCGACTCCCTCGCCCCGTACCTCCGCCTGCTCAACCGCATCCGCCGCGATCACCCGGCGCTGCGTCAGCTGCGCAACCTGTCGGTGCACTGGAGCGACGACGACGCGATCCTCGTCTTCTCCAAGCACCTGGATGCCGCCCTCTCGCCGACCGGTGAGAGCGACACCATCCTGGTGGTCGTCAACGTCGACCCGCACTCCGCGCGGCAGACGACCGTCCACCTGGACACCACGGTGTGGGGCGTCGAGCCCGGCACCCCGTACGACGTCGAGGACCTCGTCACCGGACAGGTCTGGACCTGGGCGGACCACAACTTCGTGCGCCTCGACGCGTACAGCGAGCCCGTGCACATCCTGCACGTGAAGGAGGCCCGATGACCACCCTCTCCCCCGACCTGCTCGACGCCGTCGCTCACGGGTCCCACCACGACCCCCACAGCGTCCTGGGCGCCCACCCGACCGCGAACGGCTGGGTCGTGCGCACCCGCCGCCCGCTCGCCCGCACGGTCGTCGTCGAGACGGCATCCGGCGAGACGCTCGCCCTGGAGCACGTTCGTGCCGGGATCTGGGAGGGCCGCTCCGCCGAGGCTCCCGGTGCCTACGTCGTCCGCGCCGCGTACGACGACGGCGCGGAGCACACCGCCGACGACGCCTACCGCCACACGCCCTCGCTCGGCGAGCTGGACCTCCACCTCATCGTCGAGGGACGCCACGAGGAGCTCTGGCGAGTCCTCGGCGCACACGTGCGCGAGCTCGACGGCTCGACCGGCACCGCGTTCACGGTCTGGGCACCGAACGCGCGCGCCGTCCGCGTGATCGGCGACTTCAACGGCTGGGACGGCACCGGCACCGCGATGCGCTCCATGGGAGGCAGCGGCGTCTGGGAGGTGTTCGTCCCGGACATCGGCGTCGGCACGCGGTACAAGTTCGAGATCCTCACCCGCGCGGGAGCCTGGATCCAGAAGGCCGACCCGATGGCGCGCCTGGCCGAGGTGCCGCCGGCGACCGCGTCCGTGGTCACCGCGTCCGACTACCGCTGGGATGACGACGCCTGGGTGCAGCGACGATCGCAGACCGCACCGCTGGACCGCCCGATGTCCATCTATGAGCTGCACCTGGGCTCGTGGCGCCCGGGGCTCTCCTACCGCGACGCGGCGGACGAGATCATCGAGTACGTCGGCGCGCAGGGCTTCACGCACGTCGAGTTCCTGCCGCTCGCGGAGCACCCGTTCGGCGGCTCCTGGGGCTATCAGGTCTCCGGCTACTACGCGCCCACCAGCCGCTTCGGCTCCCCCGACGAGCTGCGCTACCTCATCGACCGTCTCCACCAGGCCGACATCGGCGTGATCATGGACTGGGTCCCCGGCCACTTCCCCAAGGACGAGTTCGCCCTCGCCCGTTTCGACGGCGAGGCGCTGTACGAGCACCCGGACCCGCGGCGCGGCGAGCACAAGGACTGGGGCACGCTCATCTTCGACTACGGCCGCAACGAGGTGCGCAACTTCCTCGTCGCGAACGCCCTGTACTGGTTCGAGGAGTTCCACGTCGACGGACTGAGAGTGGATGCCGTGGCATCCATGCTCTATCTCGACTACTCCCGCAACGACGGGGAGTGGGCGCCGAACCAGTTCGGTGGACGGGAGAACCTGGAGGCGATCCGTTTCCTGCAGGAGGTCAACGCGACCGCCTACAAGCGCTACCCCGGCATCGCGATGATCGCCGAGGAGTCCACCAGCTTCCCCGGCGTGACCGCGCCCACCTCGCACGCCGGCCTCGGCTTCGGGTTCAAGTGGAACATGGGCTGGATGAACGACTCGCTGCAGTACATCGGGCGGGACCCGATGTACCGCTCGCACCACGAGGGGGAGCTGGCGTTCTCGTTCGTCTACGCGTTCAGC
>VGAV01000537.1 GCA_016870695.1 Actinomycetota bacterium
GTCGACCTCACCGAGGGGCGCGGCGCGGACGGCGTCGTGGATGCGGTCGGCATGGAGGCGCACGGCAACGGCGGCATCCGCCTCGCGCAGAACGCGGTCGGACTCCTTCCCGACGCCCTGGCGCAGAAGCTCATGGACAAGGCGGGCCTGGACCGCCTCGCCGCGGTCTACGCCTCGATCGACCTGGTCCGCCGAGGGGGCACCGTGTCGCTGAGCGGCGTCTACGCCGGCGAGGCCGACGTGCTCCCGATGAAGACGATGTTCGACAAGCAGATCGCGCTCCGCATGGGGCAGTGCAACGTCAAGCGCTGGGTCGACGACCTGCTGCCGCTCGTGGAGGACCCCGCCGACCCGCTCGGCGTCATGGATCTCGTGACCCACCACGCCCCGCTCAAGGACGCCCCCGGCCTGTACGAGACGTTCCAGAAGAAGGAGGACGGCTGCATCAAGGTCGTCCTGCGCCCGGGGGCCTGAGCCGGCACACTCACCGCCGGCGGGGGGAGACGCGTCGCGTGGGGCCGATGTCTCGGCATCCCGTCGTCCCGCGTCTCCTCGCCGCGGCGGGCGCGGTGAAACGTCCCGGCAACACGGGCGTGGGTAGGCTCGCAGCATGGGTGACCTGTTCGACGGTTACGGCTCCGCGACGGCGCCGCGCAAGACCGCTTCCGGTATCCCGGCGTACGACGAGATGTTCGGCGATCCGGCTGCGGCCGGGGGCACGGCGCGGTCGCGCGAGGACTACCGGGAGCTCTACCAGACCCTCGCGCAGATGACGCAGGAGGAGTTGCGCGGGCGCACCGAGTCGCTCGCCAGCTCGTACCTCGCGCAGGGTGTCACGTTCGACTTCGCCGGCGAGGAGCGGCCGTTCCCGCTCGACGCGGTGCCGCGCGTCATCGCGTACGACGAGTGGTCGCGCATCGAGGCCGGGGTCAAGCAGCGCGTCCGGGCGCTGGAGGCGTTCCTCGACGACGCCTACGGCAACCAGCACTGCGTGCGCGACGGCATCCTGCCCGCCCGCCTCATCTCGTCGTCGCAGTACTTCTACCGCCAGGCCGCCGGCATCCGTCCCGCCAACGGCGTGCGCATCCAGGTGTCGGGCATCGACCTCATCCGCGACGAGCACGGCGAGATGCGCGTGCTCGAGGACAACGTGCGCGTGCCCTCGGGTGTGAGCTACGTCATCTCCAACCGCCGGGTCATGGCGCAGACCCTTCCCGAGCTGTTCGTGTCCATGCGGGTCCGCCCCGTCGGCGACTACCCGAACAAGCTGCTCGCCGCGCTGCGCGCCTCGGCCCCGCCCGGGATCGACGACCCCAACATCGTCGTGCTGACGCCCGGCGTCTACAACTCGGCGTACTTCGAGCACACGCTGCTCGCGCGCCTCATGGGCGTCGAGCTCGTCGAGGGCCGCGACCTGCTCTGCATCGGCGGCAAGGTGTTCATGCGCACCACCCGCGGGCCGCAGCGCGTCGACGTCATCTACCGCCGCGTGGACGACGACTTCCTCGATCCGCTGCAGTTCCGGGCCGACTCGATGCTCGGTGCGCCCGGCATCATGCTCGCCGCGCGGCTCGGCAACGTGACGATCGCGAACGCCGTCGGCAACGGCGTCGCCGACGACAAGCTGCTGTACACCTACGTGCCCGACCTCATCCGGTACTACCTGGCCGAGGAGCCCATCCTCAAGAACGTCGACACCTGGCGCCTGGAGGACCCGGGCGCGCTCGAGGAGGTGCTCGACCGGCTCGACGAGCTCGTCGTGAAGCCCGTCGACGGGTCCGGCGGCAAGGGCCTGGTCGTGGGACCGGATGCCTCCCCGTCCGAGCTCGACGCCCTGCGCACGCGCCTGCTGGCCGATCCGCGCGGCTGGATCGCGCAGCCCGTCGTCATGCTCTCGACGATCCCCACGCTCGTGGAGGACGGGATGCGCCCGCGGCACGCGGACCTCCGCCCGTTCGCGGTGAACGACGGCGACGACATCTGGGTCCTCCCCGGCGGTCTCACCCGCGTCGCGCTCCCCGAGGGGCAGCTGGTCGTGAACTCCAGCCAGGGCGGCGGCTCGAAGGACACCTGGGTCGTCGGCGGCGCGGCGCCGTCGCACGTCGAGTACGGCCAGGGTAACGGGGTCTCCGGCCTCGTCGCCGCCCAG
>VGAV01000538.1 GCA_016870695.1 Actinomycetota bacterium
CGGCGGGCGACCCGAAAGCGTACGGGCGCCGAGGAGGACCGCGCCGCGCTCGCCGCGGTAGGGGAGCAGCGTCCCGAATCGGGCGCGCTCGACGCGGCGGACCGGGAGCAGCGCGAAGCGCGCGGGCACGTGCCAGCCGGTGGAGGCGAGCTCGACGTCCACGGGGCGGCCGTCCGCCTCGAAACGGAGGGCGAGGCCGGCGATGTCGGGCAGCGGGGCCGGGAGGCCGAGGGAGCGCGAGACCCGGGCGATGACCGGGACCGGCCCGGCGGGGGCGTCGTCGATCCAGCGGATGCCGGCCGGGGCGGCATCCGGGATCCCCCTCAGCTCGCCGCTCAGGATCGCGCCGCGGGGATGGAGCGGGCGGGGGTGACGCGCGCGCTGCAGGACGTGGAAGGCGGCGCCGAGGAGCTCGCCGAGGCCCCGTGCGGCGGGGGAGCGGGACCAGGGCGGCGGGGCGGCGGAGATGCTCATCCCGCCATCGCAGCGGCGGGGCGGGCGTTCGGCCGAGGGGGTTGCGGGACGCGGGGCGTCCGTGCCGGGGGCGCCGTCCGCGGGTCTGCCGGAGGAAGGGGCGCTCGGGGGTCGCATCCGCCCCGTGGGATGACGTGCGCCCCACCGGTCCTGCGGCCGCGCGCGCGGGCGGATCGCAGGGTGCGGAAGACACGTGCGATCCGCTCTTGTCATCCAAATGTGTTCTCGCTAACATTCAGGAAGTCGCAGGGCGATCAACCCCGGGCCCCCGCGACGACCGGACCATCCGGTGGTCTTGCAACTCGGTCGACGTCGGTGTCGGTCGAAGAAACGGAGTACAACGATGAAGTTTTCTCAGGGTGTCGCCGCGCGCATCGCGCTCGCGGCCGCGGGCGGTCTCGTGCTCGTCGGGACGGCCGGGGCGGCCGTCGCGGCGGAGGTCGGCGACCAGGATGTCGACGTCAACGTCGACATCACCGCCATCGAGGAGCCGGGCAGCCTCAGCCTGACCGTCGCGGGCACGTCGACCGACCTGACCGAGGGCGACTCCGGCGACCCCACGGTGCGTCAGTTCGATGGCGAGCTTCCGACCGTCACGGTCACGGACACCCGCGATCCCGCCAGCATCGCCCCCAACCTCTACTGGTACGTCGTGGGTCAGGCGTCGGCGTTCGAAGGCCCGAACGGCGCCACGATCGGTGCCGACAAGCTCGGCTGGACCCCGCGCCTGGTCGACGGCAGCGACACCGGACTGGTCGCCGAGGGCGAGCCCGTCCTGACCACTGAGGACGAGACGACCCCTGAGACCGAGGGCGACAACGTCGGTCTCGTCGATCAGGAACTGCTCTACATCACGCTCGACTCCGCCGCGGTGCGCGAGACCGGGGAGACCTCCTGGACCGCCGACGCGCTGCTGACGTTGAAGACCGGCGTGGACGTGACACCCGGCAGCTACTCGTCGACGCTGACGCTCTCGCTGTTCGAGGACAGCTCGGCGCCGGCCCAGCCGTAAGCTGAGACGCAGTCGAGGGGCGGGTCCTTCGGGACCCGCCCCTCGCCCCGCTCGTGCGATGCCCGCCGAGCGAGATCGACGATGATCTGGGACGGTGCCACGCCATGTTCGCCCTACGCCCCCGCCTCGCGCGGGCGGCGGCTGCCCTCGCCGCGACCCTCTTCGCGTCCATGCTGCTCGCGGCCCCCGCCGCGCAGGCGGCCTCCGATGACGACATCACGTGGGCGGTCACGCCGGCGGACGCGTCCGGACCGGACACCCGCGGGGTCATCGAGCAGGAGCTCGACCCCGGTGCCTCCCGTGACGACTTCCTCGCGGTGCGGAACCTCAGCCGCGGAGAGGTCACCTTCAGCCTGTCCGCCGCGGACGGGTACTACACCGCCAACGGCCGGTTCAACATGCTGCCGTCGGACCGTGAGTCCGTGGACGCGGGACGCTGGATCGACCTGCCCGAGACGGTCACCGTCGGTCCCAACGAGACGGTGGTCGTGCCCTTCACCACGACCGTCCCGGAAGATGCCGTCCCCGGCGACCACGCCGCGGGCATCGCCGCTTCCGTCCGGTCCAGCGGGACGGACGAGAACGGCTCGCAGGTCGGTGTCGAGAGTCGCGTCGGATTCCGCGTGATGACGCGTGTCACGGGCGAAATCGTCCCGGCGTA
>VGAV01000539.1 GCA_016870695.1 Actinomycetota bacterium
CGGGGGCCGCCGGATCCGCCAAACCGTCGACGGCCGTCTCCAGACGCGCGCTCAAGGCGCGGAGCACGGCATCGGCGGCATCCCCTCCCCCGTCGTCGTCCCCGGCCGCAGCCTGATCGCCGTCCGGCGCGACGGTCGGCGGCGGGGTGGGCGTGGCGAGCGGCGTGGGGAAGACGGATGCCGGGAGGTCCGCCCCCGTCACGACGCTGTACGCGGTCGCCACATCGGCGACCTCGGAGACGGTCATGCCGCCGGTCGCCGCGAGCTGGTCGAGGTCGACGAGGGAGCCGGTGGCATCCGGAGCCGTCCGCTGCCCGGCGGGGACGAGGATCGTGTCGATGCCCCCGGCGTCGATGGCGGCCGAGACCATCTCGGGCAGCCCCGCGACCGGGCCGATGGCGCCGAGGGGGGTGACGGTTCCGGCGAGGGCGACGCCCGGCTGGACGTCGGTGTCGAAGTACAGCGCCAGGACGCCGACGGCGGTGATCGCACCGGCGGCGGGCGTCGCGATGCGCGCGTCGAAGCCGAAGGTGTACGCGGTGTCGGGCTGCGCGCCGGTGAGGAGGGTCGCCGCGGTGACGGCCGCCCACGTCCCGGACTGGGTGACCGCGTCGACGCCGCTGACGTCGTTCTCGGTGATGTCGATGCTGAGTCCCGCGCCGTCCGCGGGCGCCGCGGTGATCCGCTGCGTCGTGACGCCGCCCTTCGCGCCCGAGCTGTGGAGGACGGGCACGGTGAGCTCGGACCCGTCGAACGTCCCGTCCGGTCCGCTCCCGAAGCCGAGGGAGAACGGCAGCGACAGTCCGCATGCGGAGAGCGCGATCGTCAGCGCCGCGAGCCCCGCGACGCCCTGGACGAGGCGGCGGCCCCTCACTCCGGCGCCTCGCTGACGTACAGCGCGCACGCGGTGTCGTAGTAGTCGTTGGTCGTGCCGTCGGACCTCATGCCGAGGCGTCGGGCGACGGCCCCGGATGCCGCGTTGGCGGGGTTCGTGACCGCGATGATCCGGTGGATGCCGGACGCGTGGGCGAGGGAGAGGACCGCCTGCGCCGCCTCGGTGGCGTAGCCGGCACCCCAGGCGTCGGGGTGGAAGTGCCACCCGATCTCGATCTCCGCGTCGCGGCCCCGGCCGGCCCCCTCCGACCAGGGGATGCGCTTGAGCAGCACCGATCCGAGTCGCCGGCCGTCGTGCCGGGTCACGGCCCGGACGCCGAGCACCCCGTCGGCGAGGGCGGTCCAGCGGTCCTGCAGGGCGTCGAGCTCGGCGGCATCCGTCATCACCCGTCCGTCGCCGAGGAAGCGCCGGACCTCGGGGCGGCGGTACATGTCGAAGAGGAAGTCCCGGTCCTCCGCGGTACGCGTCCACTCGCGCAGCTGCAGCCGGTCGGTCCGCAGGTGGGTGCGCCGCATCGGCAGGTGCGGAATACCGTCCTCGGCGAACGGCGGGCCCGAGACGACGAATCCGAATCGGGAGTACCACTCGGCGAGGTGCGCCTGCGCGTCGAGGAGGGTCGGGATGCCGGGGGCGTCGACGTCCAGCTGACCGGTCGCCGCGCGCATGAGATCGGCGGCCAGGCCACGCCCGCGCGCCGCGGCGGAGGTGGCGACGCGGCCGATCCTCGTGTTCGCCGGTTCGCGGAGGATCCGCAGGGTCGCGAGGACCTCGCCGTCCTCTTCTGCCCACACGAGCTCGGCGCCCGGTTCGATGTCGCGACCGTCGATCTCCGGATACGCGGCCTCCTGCTCCACGACGAAGACGCTCACCCGGAGCCAGAGGATCCGGTAAAGCGTCTCGGAGGGGATGCCGGCGACCGGGGCGCGATGGATCGAGACGGCCATCCTTCGACGCTAGCGCGTCGGGAGTACCCTTCCGTCATGTCGTTCCAGGCGTACCTCGACACCATCGAGAAGAAGACGGGGCTCACCCCGCGGCAGTTGATCGCGCTCGCCGAGGAGCGCGGGTTCGGACCGGGGACCACGGCGGGGCCCATCCTGCAGTGGGCCAAGGAGGAATACGACCTCGGGCGTGGTCACGGCATGGCGCTCGTGCACGTCATCACCAAGGGTCCGCAGATCAGCGAGAAGCACGTCGGGTCGGGCGGAACGCACGCGGATGCGAGCTCCACCCTGTGG
>VGAV01000540.1 GCA_016870695.1 Actinomycetota bacterium
CCAGCGGCGCCGAGGCTGAGGTGAGAACCCCCGCCCCCTCGACGATGAGCGGCAGCGCCGGATCGACCGCGTGGGCCTCGGCGCGCGCGTCCGCCTCCCAGTCCCAGCGCTCCCAGATCCCGATGAGCCCCTTCGCGTGCGGGACGAGGACCTGGGCGCGCGCGTACTCGGCGCCGTCGGCGAGGCCGTCCCACCCGGGGTAGAGGTCGTCGAGGGCGACGAGCTGCACACGACCCGGCCGCGGCCAGGCCGCGACGATCCGGCGGGCCAGCGAGGATTTGCCCGCCCCGCTCCGACCGTCGACCAGGACGACGGGATTGGCGGCCCCCACGGCCCGCACACGCGCGAGCACCGCGCCGACGGCCTGCGTCAGCGCGGTGTCGACGGGGTCTGCGGCGTTACTTCTTGAGGGCGCGGATGACACGGCTGAGCGCGCGACCGGCGACCCACACGAACGGGACGCCGACGGCCAGGAGCGACACGATGTTGGGCTGGAAGCGCAGGTCGTCGCCGCGGCGGACGTACGCGCCGAGCGGCAGGGTGTAGCCGCCGCCCCCGCCGCCGCCGTTGCCCTGCTCGTCGGACCCGCCACCAAAGCCCGCCCAGGTCAGCGCGACGGGGACGATGCGCACACCGTCGACGTCCTGCTGCTCGCCGTAGGCGGCGGTGACGCCGAAGCTGGTGGACTGCTTGCCGAGTTCCAATGCGATGTTGGGCATGGACTCACCGTACCGGCCGGTCCCCGCCCGGCACAGGGGGTTCCCTCGCCCGCATCGGCGACCCGGAGTCGCGCCAGCGGGTCCCCGCAGCGCCGGAGACCGCACGCCGCCGGACCGCGGCGGTCAGTGGTCGTACGACGGGCGCGGGTTGGTCGGCAGGGCTCCGCCGCCCCGGGAGGGCCCGAGAAGCGAGCCCCGCGTCACGGCTCCCCGGCCGAACCGCTCGGTCGCGCCGTCGAGCGCCCCCTCGACCCGCCGCCATTCCGCGTCGTCGTCCCAGAGGGTGGCCGCCACCGACACCGGCCGCAGCTTCTCGCCCCGCACGCCGACCAGGCGCACCGCCTGCCGGCGGTCGATGCCGTCGAACAGCTCGATCGCGGCATCGCCGATGCGCTGCCCCACCGACGTCGGCTCGCGGAGCGTCCGCGACCGGCTGATCGTCGTGAAGTCCGAGAACCGGACCTTGATGGAGATCGTCGAGGCCTCGTAGTCCTGCTTGCGCAGGCGGGCGCCCACGCGATCGGCAAGACGGCGTAGCTCGACGTGGAGGGTGCTCGTGTCGGAGATGTCGGCGTGGAACGTCTCCTCGTGTCCGACGCTCTTCTCCGACCGCCCCGTGTGGACCTCACGGGCGTCGATCCCCCGCGCCAGGTGCCAGATGCGCTCGCCCATCGCCGATCCCAGCACCTGATCGAGCGCGTGCCGCGGCGTGTCGATGACGTCGGAGATGAGCCGGATGCCGCGGGACTCCAGCGCCTCGGCCGCCTTCGGCCCGACGCCCCAGAGGGCGCGCACGGACCGGGGCCGGAGGAACCGGTCGGTGTTCGCCGCCGACACGATGAGCAGACCGTCGGGCTTGGAGATGGTGGAGGCCATCTTGGCGACGTGCTTGGTCGCAGCCACGCCGATGCTGCACGTCAGCCCGGTCTCGGCCTGGACGCGCGCGCGGAGGTCGCGCGCGATGGTCCCCGGGCTCCCCCAGAGCCGACGGGCGCCGCGCACGTCCAGGAACGCCTCGTCGATCGAGAGCGGCTCGACCAAGGGGGTCACCGACTCGAAGATCGCCATCACCTGCCGCGACATCTCCGTGTAGCGGGAGTACGGCGGGTTCACGACGATCGCCGTGGGGCAGAGCCGCAGCGCGATCGCCACCGGCATCGCCGACTTCACCCCGTACCGCCGCGCCTCGTACGACGCGCTCGACACGACGCCGCGCCCCTCGGACCCGCCGATGATGAGCGGCTTGCCCGCGAGGGAGGGATCGTCCAGCACGGCTACGGACGCGAAGAAGGCGTCCATGTCGACGTGCAGGATGCCGGTGCCGGTGTCGTCGGCGCCGGGCGGCGACACGAGCCGCCCTGTCCCGTCACCCCGACCCATGGCATCCATTCTCCCCCGGGCCTCCGACATCGGC
>VGAV01000541.1 GCA_016870695.1 Actinomycetota bacterium
TGTGGTCGCGACGGGGATTCTCCGCGAGGACGAGTTCTCGCGGCGGCTTCTCCTGCGAGGCGAAGGCGTCTACGGCAAGCTGTTCCACGGGACGGATTCCTTCGCGATACCCGTAGACGGCCCGGCGAGCGCTTCTGCCGACGGGATGGTCACGGTCCGGGGTATCTGGACGGGCGAGGCCATCGTCGATTCGGACGTCATCGACGGGGGCCGAGGGGTCACGCTCTTTCCTCAGATCACTCGGAGGAGCTTCCCCGACGTCGACGGCGTCCCCGACCGCGCAGAGATTCTCCGCAGCGACGTGCAGGACGCGTGCGACACCATCCGCGACGGCGCCCTGGTGGCTTTCCTCGCCGCGCGGAACGAGAAGGGGTGGTTCGGGCTCGCCTCCGCCGTCGACGTCGAGGCGGTGAGGACGACCTTGAAGCCCCTGCTGAGAACGCATCTCCACGTTGTGCCCAGCGCATGGAGCAGCAACCGGATCTGGGAGGCTCAGGATGCCGCCTCCGCTGCCGCTTCCGCGGAGATTCTCGAGTCGGGAGCGGGCTGGGATGCCGGCGGCCGCTTCCGCGCCCACATGCTCGTGCACCACATCACCCCGGCATTGTCAGCCGCGCTTGAGCCACTCCCGGCCGGGCTCATGCACGTCGAGGCGTGGCTGAAGCGCGGGGGAGACGACACGCGGTGAGGACAGCATGCTGACGCCCATCGAACGAGCACACGGACTGACCGGCGGCGCATCCGTTCGACGATGAACGCCTTTGCGCTGCCGGACCGCTCACAGGCGACTCGCGCTAGTCGCGTCGATCGCCCTTTCCCCTCGCTTCCCGCTGCAGCTGCCTGATCCCAACGACGATGAGCGCACCACCAAACGCGATCGAGGCGGCACGCGCCCACCATGGCAGGTCGGGGAACAACAGCATGGGGAGCGCGATCACGAATGTCGCGCCGGTGAAATACCAGACCGTCGCCGATGCGGGCGTGTTCTCGTTCGCAGCCATGCCTCGACGCTAGAGGTGCGCTCCAATCCGGGCCTCCCCCTCAGGGCGTAGATCTGATCCGACCCGATCGACGTCGCACGGCGCAGCGAGGACCAGGGAGCGCAGCGCATGGAAGTGTCGGCCGACCATGCAGGAACAGCGCGGAGGCGGCGCGACCTACGCTTGTCGAATGAGCCCGTTTCTCCCCGGTGCGCGCGGAACCCAGCCCTGCCCGAACTGCGGCGCCCAAGTCACCCAATCCGACCGGTATCCCGAGTACCTGTGTCGAGACTGCGAGGCTCGTGCCGTCGACGTGAACGGCGCACGCGTGACCGGCTCGAACGCGTCCCCCAGCGGTGGGTTCCTGTTGCAGTGGCCGAACGGCGAGCACGAACCGCTGCCCTGCAGTTCGGCGCGGGTGTGGGTGGATGGACGGGAATGGCGCTATTCCGAGGCGCGGTTCGGCGGAGTGCTGATCACGCCGGCGCGAGAGGACTGACGCGGGACGACCGGACGCCTGATTTGAGCGGCGCGCGCGTGCCCAGATAACGTTGCGTAAGATGTCCCTTACGGCGTAAGCGGGCCCGGCAGGACCCCGCCGGCCGTTCGTGTGAGGAGTTGAACGTGGGCCGTCTCTTCTATCAGGGCCGTGCCGTCCTCGATGTCGACGACCGCACCCTCGCGCACCTCCGCGTCGTGATGATGAACAAGCTGCGGCGCGGCGAGTCCTTCATGCTGCACGCGCCGCACCCGAGCGCCGGAACCCTGAGCCTGTGGCTCAGCGCATCGACGCCGCTCGTGCTGCAGTTCTGGGGCGGTCGGAGTCCGTCGCTCGACCAGCACCTCGTCGAGCGGATGTTCGACGAGGCGAACGGCCCCAACGGTCTGACCCTTCATGTCGGCAAGACCCCCAGCGCGCACGGCTGAAAGGATGATTCAGTGACCGGAGAGATCCCCTTTCCGCCCCGACGGGACGTCCACGTGCTGCAGCAGTGGGTCGACGACTTCATCAAGGCGGGGAACGCCGCCGGTGCCGACGTCGTCGTCGCCGAGCAGGACGGAGACCGGAGAAGCGACACCGGCTTGGTGATCGTGCGACTTCGGCGGGCGGACGGCGTCATCTACATGCAGCCGCGAGGGTTCGACGATCC
>VGAV01000542.1 GCA_016870695.1 Actinomycetota bacterium
TCCACCGCGGAGGTTTGACCGACCCCGAGGCGCGCGGCGAGCTCGCGCACGGCCGCGTGCACGCTCTCGTTCTTGATGTTCAGGCTCACGGTGGAAGTCTAGCCTGACCGTCTTCCCTTCTACCCTTATTCCGCGCGGACGGAGAAGGTCCCGGATGCCGCTCGCCGTGGCATCCGGGACCTTCTCGTCTCACCGCGTCACTTCACCTGCGCGCTGATCACGCTCATCACGGCGGTGTCGGCGAGCGTCGTGGTGTCGCCGACCTCACGGCCCTCGGCCACGTCGCGCAGCAGGCGGCGCATGATCTTGCCGGAGCGGGTCTTGGGCAACTCTCCGACGATGTAGACGTCGCGGGGGCGGGCGATCGGGCCGATCTGCTCCCCGACCCAGCGGCGGAGCACGTCGCCCAGGCCCTCCACGGGGTTCTGCTTCAGGTACCGGCTCTTGATGATGACGAACGCGACGACGGCCTGGCCGGTGGTCTCGTCCGACGCGCCCACGACCGCCGCCTCCGCGACGCCCTCGTGTCCGACGAGTGCCGACTCGATCTCGGCGGTGGAGAGGCGGTGGCCCGAGACGTTCATGACATCGTCCACGCGGCCGAGCAGCCAGACGTCGCCATCCTCGTCCAGGCGGGCGCCGTCGCCGGCGAAGTAGTAGCCCTTGTCGGCGAACTTCTCCCAGTACGTCTCCTTGTACCGGTCCGGGTCGCCCCAGATCCCGCGAAGCATGCTGGGCCACGGCTCGGTCACGACGAGGAGGCCGCCGTTGCCGTTGCCGACCGGCTCGCCCGCGTCGTCGACGACCGCGATCGAGATCCCGGGGACGGGCACCTGCGCCGACCCCGGCTTGGCCTCCGTGACGCCCGGCAGGGCGGAGATCATGATGGCGCCGGTCTCGGTCTGCCACCAGGTGTCGACGATGGGCGTCTCGTCGGCGCCGATGATCTCGCGGTACCAGACCCAGGCCTCCGGGTTGATGGGCTCGCCGACTGAGCCGAGCAGACGCAGCGACGACAGGTCGAATTTCTGCGGCACGTTGCGGCCGATCTTCATGAACGACCGGATCGCGGTCGGCGCGGTGTAGAAGATCGTGACGCCGTGCTTCTCGATGAGCTCCCACCAGCGGCCCGGGTGCGGGGTGTCGGGAGTGCCCTCGTACAGCAGCTGCGTCGCGCCGTTGGCCAGCGGACCGTACGTGACGTACGTGTGCCCGGTGATCCAGCCGATGTCGGCCGTGCACCAGTAGACGTCGGTCTCGGGGTGCACGTCGTGCACGACCCGGTTCGTGAACGCCGCCTGGGTCAGGTAGCCGCCGGAGGTGTGCAGGATGCCCTTCGGCTTCCCGGTGGTGCCCGACGTGTAGAGGATGAAGAGGGGGTTCTCGGCCGGGAACGGCTGCGCCTCGTGGACCGTGGATGCCACCGGTACCACGTCGTGCCACCAGATGTCGCGCCCGTCGCTCCACTCCACCTCGTTCTCGCCGCGCCGCACGACGAGCACGTGCTCGACCGTCTCCTGGACGCCGGAGCCGTTGCGGTCGGCCAGCGCCTGGTCGACCGCGGGCTTGAGCGGCGACACCTTGCCCTTGCGCCAGCCGCCGTCCGCGGTGATCACGAGCTTCGCGCCGGCGTCGTCGATGCGCGCGCGGAGGCTGTCCGCGGAGAACCCGCCGAAGACGACCGAGTGGACGGCGCCGATGCGCGCGACGGCCAGCATCGCGGCGATGGCCTCGGGGATCATCGGCAGGTAGATGGCCACGCGGTCCCCGCGCTCGATGCCGAGATCCGTCAAGACGTTCGCGACCCGCTTCACCTCGTCGGTGAGCTCGGCGTAGGACACGTTCCGGGTGTCGCCCGGCTCGCCCTCCCAGCGGAGGGCGATGCGGTCGCCGTTGCCGGCCTCGACGTGGCGGTCCAGGCAGTTGTACGCGACGTTGAGCTCGCCGTCGGCGAACCACTCCGCGAACGGGGGGTTCGACCAGTCGAGCACCTGGGTGAACGGAGTATGCCAGTGCAGCTCCCGCGCCTGGTCGGCCCAGAAGCCCTCGCGGTCGGCCGCGGCCTTCTCGTAGAGCGCCGCGTCGGCGACGGCCGCGTCGGCGAATCGGGCGGACGGCGCG
>VGAV01000543.1 GCA_016870695.1 Actinomycetota bacterium
ACGCCGAAGTAGTCGAACGTCACGTTCTACCCGACGTCGGCCGCGGCCCACGAGGCCGGTTTCCGGGCCTGCAAGCGGTGCCTGCCCGAGGCCGCTCCCGGGTCGCCGGCGTGGGACCTCCGCGGCGACGTCGCCGCCCGCGCCATGCGGCTCATCGCCGACGGCGTCGTCGACCGCGAGGGCGTCCCCGGGCTCGCCGCCCGTCTGGGCTACTCGCCGCGCCACCTGACCCGGCTGCTCGGCGCAGAGCTGGGGGCCGGTCCGCTCGCCCTCGCCCGCGCCCACCGCGCCCACACCGCGCGGGCGCTGCTCGTCGGCACGGACCTCTCCTCTGCGGACGTGGCGTTCTCGGCCGGCTTCGCGAGCGTCCGTCAGTTCACCGAGACCATCGGGGAGGTTTTCGGGATGCCGCCCCGCGAGCTCCGCGCCCGTCGCACGAGCGGGCACGGGGGAGATGCCGCTCCGGGCGAGATCGACCTGGCGCTGCCCCTGCGCGGGCCGATCGACACCGTCGGTCTGTTCGGCTGGATGCGGGCGCACGCCATCCCCGGCGTGGAGGTCGGGGACGAGCGGTCGTTCGCCCGCGTGGCGCGGATGCCCGGGGGACCGGCCTGGTTCGAGGTCCGTCAGGCCGACGACGGACGGCTGCGGCTCCGCGCCCGGCTGACGACGCTCGCCGACCTCGGCACCCTCATCTCCCGCGTACGGCGGCTGTTCGACCTCGATGCCGACCCCGTCGCGATCGACGAGGCCCTGGCCGCGCATCCCGAGCTGGCGCCCGCCGTCGCGGCCATCCCCGGCGTCCGCGTACCGGGCGCGATCGACGCCGACGAGATGCTCCTGCGGGCCATGATCGGTCAGCAGATCAGCGTCGCCTCCGCGCGCACGATGCAGGGCCGGCTGACCGCGGAGCTGGGCGAGCCGGTCGACATCGCCCCCGAGCCCATGACCCTCTTCCCGGACCCCGCCGCGATCGCCGAGCGGGGCCTCGAGGTGCTGCGCGGGCCCGGCGCGCGCATGCGCGCCATCGTGGGCGCGGCCGCCGCCCTCGCGGACGGCTCCCTCGCGCTCGGCCCGGGCGACGACGGCCGCGAGCAGCGCGAACGGCTGCTGGCGATGCGAGGCATCGGTCCGTGGACCGCCGACTACGTCCGTATGCGCGTGCTGGGCGATCCCGACGTGCTGCTGCCCGGCGACGTCGCCGCCCGCGCCGGTGCCGCGGCCCTGGGCCTGCCGTCGGAGCCGGCGGCGTTCACCGCGTGGTCGGAGCGGCTGGCGCCGTGGCGCAGCTACGCCATGGCCCACTACTGGTACGCCGCGCCGGTGACGCAGGCGTGGCGAACGCCCTCGGCCGAGTCCGCCGCGGCCGTCGTCGCCTCACCGCGGCAACGGCGCGCAGGCGAGACCGCGTCCGCGCCCGTCGCGGCGGGGACGCCGTCCGCACCTTCACGAGAGAGCGAGACCCGCCGATGACCACCGCGACCCTGCAGTTCGTCGACACCCCCGACGGCCCGTTCGCGATCCTCGCCGACGAGGCGGACCGCGTCATCGTGTCCGGCTGGACCGCCGACGCGGACGCCGTGCTCGGCCGGTTGCGGCCCGCGCATCGGCCCACCGACGTCACGCCGGGCCGGACGTCGGCCGCGGACGCCGTGCGCGCCTACTACGACGGCGATCACGCGGCGATCGACACGGTCGCCGTCGCCCAGCACGGCACTGCTCTGCAGCGCGCGGGGTGGGAGGCGCTGCGGCGCATCGCCCCGGGGGAGCCGCTGACGTACACCGGGTTCGCCGCCGCCCTCGGCGCCCCGTCCGCTGTCCGCGCCGCCGCGTCGGTGTGCGCGCGCAACGCGGTCGCCCTCTTCGTCCCCTGCCACCGCGTGCTCCGCGGCGACGGCACCCTCGGCGGCTTCGCCTGGGGCCCGGAGGTCAAGCAGCGGCTGCTGGCCCGGGAGGGCGCGCGGGGCTGAGCCCGCGGCATCCCGGGTTCGCCGTCTCGGCCGCGGACATCGAGGCGTCGGGGGCTCGCCGCCCCGCCCTGCGTCCGGGTCCGCAGCGGACCCCTGCCCTGCGTCCGGGTCCGCAGCGGACCCCCGCCCGGCGTGCGGGCCCG
>VGAV01000544.1 GCA_016870695.1 Actinomycetota bacterium
CCGCTTCGACCCGAACGTGCAGAAGAAGACCTATTTCGTTCCGTCGCTGGGTCGCAACATCAAGCTCAACGTCTCGGCGAAGGGCATCAAGGTCATCGACGCTCGCGGCATCGAGTCCGTCGTCCGTGACCTGCAGGCGAAGGGCGTGAAGCTGTAATGGCGAAGAAGGCTCAGGACGTTCGTCCGATCATCAAGCTGCGTTCGACCGCGGGCACGGGGTACACCTACGTGACGCGCAAGAACCGCCGCAACAACCCCGACCGCATCGTGCTCAAGAAGTACGACCCCGTGGTCCGCAAGCACGTCGACTTCCGAGAGGAGCGCTAAGCACATGGCCAAGAAGAGCAAGATCGCGCGCAACGAGCAGCGCAAGGTCGTCGTCGAGCGCTACGCCGCGAAGCGCGCCGAGCTGAAGAAGACCCTGGTCGACCCCAACGCGACCGACGAGGCCCGCGAGGCTGCTCGCGTCGGCCTGCAGAAGCTGCCCCGCAACGCCTCCCCGGCGCGCGTGCGCAGCCGCGACGTCATCGACGGCCGCCCCCGTGGCGTGCTGACGAAGTTCGGCGTCTCGCGTGTCCGCTTCCGCGACATGGCCCACCGTGGCGAGCTGCCCGGTGTGACCAAGTCGTCCTGGTAAGCACCTGACGTCCGGAAGGGCGGGGATCCTCACGGGTCCCCGCCCTTTCGCATGTCCGCGCGCGCTCCCGCGCGCAACCCCCGCGCCTCATCGCGGCCCGCGCAATAGCGTCGCGGACGTGGAACTCCTGCTCGCCGCCGGCGCCGGACTGCTGTCCGGACTCGCTCTCGTCGCCGGTGCCGCCGTGGCCTGGTTCGTGAGCGTCCCGAAGTGGCTCGTCGCGACGATTACCGCATTCGGTGCCGGCGTGCTCATCTCGGCGTCGGCCTTCGACCTCGTCGCCGAGGCGACCGAGGTCGGGACGCTGTGGTCCTCCATGGCCGGGTTCCTCGGCGGCGCCGTGCTCTACGTGGGTCTCGACGCGCTCCTCGAGCGGAGCGGTCACCGTCGCAAGCGCCGCCACGACCAGGCGGCCGCGAGCGGGACGGGCCTGGGCATCGCCCTCGGGGCGCTTCTCGACGGCATCCCGGAGACCGCCGTTCAGGGAGTGCAGCTCGCCGGCGAGGGGGCACTGCCCATCGGCGTGCTCGTCGCGGTCGTGATCTCGAACCTCCCCGAGGGACTCTCCAGCACGGCGGACATGAAGTCCAACGGCCGCGGCGCCGGGTACGTCTTCGGCGTCTGGGCCGTCATCGCGGCGGCCTGCACCCTCTCCGCCGTCGGCGGATACGCGCTGCTCGGCGACGCGCCCGGGGAGGGCCGCAGCGTGGTCACGGCGATCGCGGCCGGGGCGATCCTGGCGATGCTCGCCAACACCATGCTCCCCGACGCGTTCCGCCGGACCCGCACCCTCACCGGGCTCATCGCGGTGCTGGGCTTCTTCGCCAGCTACCTCGTGCACGAGCTGAGCTCCTGACATGCCGCTCGACCCGTTCTTCCGGGAACGCTTGCGCGTCCACCGCCGCTATCTGTTCGACCAGGCCGTCTCCCGCCTCCGCGATCGTCTGCGCGGGTTGCGGAGGACACGGGATGCCGCCCCCTCGGCGTCGCCGCCCCCCGCCGCTCCCCCGTCGCGTCGCTCGACCCCCGGCGCTCCCGCATCCCCCTCGCCCGTGAGTGCGATGCGCCCGCGCGGCCGGCACCTGTCGCCACGCGAGCGGCACCGCCGCGCGGCGCAGCGATGGGACGCCGAGGAGCTGGCGACGGTCGGTCGTCCGGGTCCCGAGATGGAGACCGAGGAGCATTCGATCCCGGTGGCCGGGTACCCCGACGTCCGCGTGCGGCTGTACCGCCCGGCGTCCGCGCCGCATCCGGCCCCGGCCTGCCTCGTCCTGGCCGGCGGCGCCTTCCGGATCGGCGGCATCGACTTCCCGACCGTGGATGCCGCCGCCCGGCGTCGCGCGGACAAGTCCGGCGTCGTGCTGGTCGCGGTCGACTACGCCCTCGCCCCCGAGACGCGGTACCCCGCGGCGGTGGAGCAGGCGTACGCGGCGTGGGTGTGGCTCCACGCCGAAGCGGCCGGCCTCGGC
>VGAV01000545.1 GCA_016870695.1 Actinomycetota bacterium
CGTCGTGCTGGTCAGCTCCACCCACCGCTCGAGGGTGATCTCGCCAGTCACCACGCCCTGGTACATGAGGTCCATGCGGTGTTCGACGGAGCCGATGCCGTTGGGGATGGCCCGGAAGTCGCCTTGGCCGAGCGTCTTCTGGTCCTTCATGCAGAACGGGCAGTGGTCGGTGGACACCATCTGGATGTCGTTGGTGCGCAGCGCCTGCCACATGTGGTGCTGGTGGCCCTCGTGCTTCGAGCGCAGCGGCGTCGAGCACACCCACTTCGCCCCCTCGAAATCGCCCCACTCCTCGCTGGTGGCGCCGAGCTGGTCCTCCAGCGAGAGGTAGAGGTACTGCGGGCACGTCTCGCCGAAGACGTTCTGTCCGTTGTCCCGCGCCCAGGCGAGCTGCTCGACGGCCTGCTTCGCGCTGACGTGCACGACGTAGAGGGGCGCGCCGGTGAGGTGCGACAGCATGATCGCGCGGTGCGTGGCCTCCTCCTCCATCTGCCACGCGCGGGCGACGCCGTGGAAGTACGGCGACGTCTTGTTCTTCTCGATCAGCTGCGCCGCGAGCACGTCGATGACGGGCCCGTTCTCGGCGTGCATCATCGTCAACAGGCCGGTGTCGGCGGCGACCTGCATCGCGCGGAGGATCTGCGCGTCGTCGGCGTAGAAGACGCCCGGGTAGGCCATGAACATCTTGAAGCTCGAGATGCCCTCGTCGATCAGCCCGGGCAGGGCTGCGAGGGAGTCGGCATCCACCCCTCCCACGATCTGGTGGAACCCGTAGTCGATGGCGCAGTTGCCCGCGGCCAGCTCGTGCCAGTGGGCGAGACCGTCCTGCACGCGCTCGCCGGCCCGCTGCACGGCGAAGTCGACGATCGTCGTCGTCCCGCCCCAGGCCGCGGCGCGGGTGCCGGTCTCGAAGGTGTCCGAGGCGCTCGTGCCGCCGAACGGCAGCTGCATGTGGGTGTGGGCGTCGATCCCGCCCGGGATGACGTACTTGCCGGTCGCGTCGATGACGGTGTCGACGGATGCCGCGAGGTCGTGGCCCAGCAGGGTGGAGCCGGGCGCGAGCACCGCGGCGATGGTCTCGCCGTCGATGAGGACGTCGGCGGCGGTGCGCCCGGTCGCCGAGACGACCGTGCCGCCGGTGAGGAGCGTCGTCGCCATCTCAGGCCTCCGCGATCTCGCCGTAGGTGTCGGGGCGACGATCGCGGTAGAACTGCCAGTCGTCGCGCATCTGCTGCACGAGGTCCATGTCGAGGTCGCGGATGAGGATCTCCTCGTGCTCGGCGGAGCCGATCGCCCCCACGTGGTTGCCGCGCGGGTCGATGACCTGGCTGCTGCCGTAGAACGACACCGCCTCGTCGCCGTACTCGTTGTCCTCGCGGCCGACCCGGTTGGGCTGCAGCACGAAGTAGCCGTTGGCGACCGCGGCGCACGGCCCCTCGACCTCCCACAGGCGGTTCGACAGCCCGGGCTTCGTGGCGTTGGGGTTGAACACCATGTGCGCGCCGTTCAGGCCCAGCTCGCGCCAGCCCTCGGGGAAGTGGCGGTCGTAGCAGATGTACATGCCCACCTTGCCGACGGCGGTGTCGAAGACGGGGTATCCGAGGTTGCCCGGGCGGAAGTAGAACTTCTCCCAGAACTTCTCGAGGTGGGGGATGTGGTTCTTGCGGTAGCTGCCCAGCACGGTGCCGTCGGCGTCGACGAGCACGGAGGTGTTGTAGTACACCCCGGTCTGGGCCTCCTCGTAGATGGGGAGGACGCTGACCAGGCCGAGCTCCCTGGCGAGGGCGGCGAAGCGCTGGACGATCGGGCCATCCACCGGCTCGGCGTAGCGGTAGTACTTCTGGTCCTGGGTGATGCCGAAGTAGGGGCCGTAGAACAGCTCCTGGAAGCACACCACCTGGGCGCCGGCCGCCGCGGCGTCCCGCGCGAACTGCTCGTGCTTGTCGAGCATGGAGGCCTTGTCGCCGGTCCACGTCGTCTGGGTGATGGCCGCCCGCACCGTCGTCATGTCTGTCCCCGTCCTCACGGCCCGCGCCGTGTTCTGTTACTGTCGCGCCTGAACATTTCCCGACGATTTCCACGAGTGTCA
>VGAV01000546.1 GCA_016870695.1 Actinomycetota bacterium
GGGCGACGAGTGCATCGGCGATGTGCGGCCGCCCGACCGTGGCGCCGTCGGTCGTCTGGGCGGCGATGTCGTCCCAGGCGATGTCGTAGTCCTGCGCGATGCGATCCGCCATGATCCGGGCGCGGTCGAGACGCGAGGAGCGGATGCGGTCCGTCATGGCCCGCAGCCCGGCGTCGTCCGGATCGACGAGATAGGCCAGCAGATGGACGCTGCGCCAGCGGTGCCGCGCCGAGAGCTCCATGCCCGGGAGGAACGTCATCCCGAGCGACGTCGCCGCCTCGGCGGCCTCCGCCCATCCCGAGGTCGTGTCGTGGTCGGTCAGTGCCGCGGTCCGGAGACCGTGCCGGTGCGCGGCGGCCATGACCTGCGCGGGCGGCTCGGTGCCGTCGGAGTGCGTGGAGTGGAGGTGGAGGTCGCTGGGGCCCTCGAATCGGCGTTGTCGCTCCACCCGTCGAGCGTAGCGCCCGCACTCGGCGTCCGCGCCGTCCGCTTCCGCCGATCTCCCAGGCGCCTCGCCTAGGGTCGGGTGCGTGCGTCGGCTTGTCGGAACCCTGCTCGCGCTGGCGTTCGCCGCCGGCGCCGCGGTGCTCACGTGGCCGTCGCTGGTCGGCCTCGAGCGCACGTTCCCCTTCGCGCAGCTCATCTCGTTCCGGGCGCCGCTGGCCGCCGCGCTCGCCGCGGGCGCGGTGCTGTTCCTCCTGCTGTCCCTGGCCCGGCCGATCCGTGCGCTCGCCTTCACGCTGGCCCTCGTCCTCGGCGCCGCCGCGGGGGTCAACGGCGTCCTGCTCGTCCAGCGCGGACTCGGCACCGAGGCCTTCCCGCCCAAGACCGACACCAGCCTGCGCGTCATGACCTGGAACACCGCGGGCGAGGCGACCTCGGCCGAATCCATCGCGCAGTTCGCGGTCGGCATGCAGGCCGACGTGGTGACCCTTCCCGAGACCACGATCGACACGGGCGAGCAGGTCGCCGTCCTCATGCGCGAGATGGGCCAGCCGATGTGGGCGCATCACGCCGAGTACGGCGAGTACGGGATCACCGGATGGGATGCCACCTCGACGACGGTCCTCATCCGCCCCGAGCTCGGCGACTACTCGGTGATCGAGTCCTCGCTCGACGGGTCGAGCAACACGTCGACGGTGCCGAGCGCGGTCGCCATGCCGGTCTCGGGCGACGGGCCCATCATCGTCGCCGCCCATGCCGTCGCTCCCCGTCAGGAGTACATGACGCAGTGGCGCAGCGACCTGCAGTGGCTCGCCGACCAGTGCGCGAGCGACAACGTCATCCTCGCCGGCGACTTCAACGCCACACTCGACCACATGACGGGCCTCGGCGTGGACGGCGGGACGCTCGGGCGCTGCTTCGACACCGCCGCGGAGAGCGGGAACGGTGCGGTCGGCACCTGGCCGACGGACATCCCGGCCCTCCTCGGCGCGCCCATCGATCACGTCATGGCGACTCCCGACTGGACGGTGTCGGCGTCGGTGGTCATGCGCACCCTCGACGGCTCGGGCAGCGACCACCGTCCGATCGTGGTGCAGCTCGAGCGCACGGCGGGCTGACGACCGCCACGCCACCCCGCGCACCCCGGACCCCGGCGGTGCGAGGATAGGGGGATGGACTCCACCGGCGACACGACCGCGACGGCCGAGCAAAAGGCCGCCGAGACGACCACCAACCGCAAGGCCCCGTTCCCCCGCGGCTTCCTCGACACCATCTCGACCGGGTGGGCCGAGCGGCCCGAGACCACGCCGCCCGCACGCGAGCAGGCCCCCTGGGCCGCCCGTCGCCGCGCCGCGCTGTCGGCGCAGTTCCCGGGCGACCGCCTCGTCGTCCCCGCCGGGGGCCTGAAGCAGCGCAGCAACGACACCGACTACCCGTTCCGCGCGCACTCCGCATTCGCCCACCTCACCGGCTGGGCCGCCGACGCCGAGCCCGACTCGGTGCTCGTGCTCGAACCGCGCGAGGACGGCCACGAGGCGGTCCTGTATTTCCGCGAGCGTGCCGACCGTACCACCGCCGAGTTCTACTCCGACGCCGCCATCGGCGAGTTCTGGATCGGCCCGCGTCCCTCCCTCGCGGGCGTA
>VGAV01000547.1 GCA_016870695.1 Actinomycetota bacterium
CGCGGCCGAGGACGCGCTGCTGCGCGCTGCGCTCGTCCCGGGCGACGAGGTGCTGCTCGGCAACGACGTCTACGGCGGCACCTACCGCCTGCTCGCCCGCGTGCTCGCCCCCTGGGGCGTCGGTCTGCGCGTCGTGGACATGAGCGACCTGGATGCCGTCGCCGCCGCGATCCGCGAGCGTGCTCCCCGCATGGTCTGGGTGGAGACCCCCAGCAACCCGATGCTCCGCGTCACCGACATCGCCGGCCTCGCCCGCCTCGGGCATGAGGCCGGGGCGATCGTCGTCGTCGACAACACGTTCGCGTCGCCCGCGCTGCAGCGTCCGCTGTCGTTCGGTGCTGACGTCGTCGTGCACTCCGCGACGAAGTACCTCGGCGGTCACTCCGACGTCGTGGGCGGCGCGCTGGCCTTCGCCGACGCCGACCTGGCGGAGAAGACGCAGTTCCTGCAGTTCGCCGCCGGTGCCGTGTCGGGCCCGTTCGACGCGTACCTCACAACCCGCGGGATCAAGACCCTCGGCATCCGCATGCAGCGTCACAGCGAGAACGCGCAGGCGCTCGCCGCGCACCTGGACGCGCACGACCGGGTCGCGAAGGTGTACTACCCGGGCCTCGCGTCGCACCCGGGGCACGAACTGGCTGCGCGGCAGATGAGCGCCTTCGGCGGCATCGTCTCGCTCGAGCTGGCCGACGGCACCGCCGCGCGCCGCTTCGCCGAGTCGACCCGCCTCTTCACCCTCGCCGAGTCGCTGGGCGGCGTGGAGTCGCTGGTGAACTACCCGGATGCCATGACCCACGCCTCCGTGCGCGGAACGGAGCTCGCCGTCCCCGAGACGATCGTGCGCCTGTCTGTCGGCATCGAGTCGGTGGACGACCTCGTCGCCGACGTCGACCAGGCTCTCGCCGCGCTCTGAGCGGGCGTCGGGCCGCGCCGTGCTGCGCCGTGCCCCCGCCGTGAGGAGCGCTCCCTGCCCCGAGGAACGCCGGGTGCCGGCGTGTCTCGGTGCAGAGAGCGTTCCTCGGCGGGGAGCCGGGTTCAGCGCTCCGCGCGGGCCAGGTTCTGCTCGAGCTCGTCGCGGTTCTGCCGCACGACGTAGGCGGGCTGGTCGCGCTCGACGCGCCAGCTCTCCGCGAGGGGTCCGACGGTGACGGTGTCGAAGCCGAATTCGTCGTAGATGCGGGTGACGAGGGCGACGGCCTCCTCGCTGTCGCTCGAGGTCGCCAGCGCGCGACGGCCCGGGGTGCCGGCGGGGGAGCCGTCGGTGAGGATGTCCGCGGCGGGGATGTGGTTGAACGCCTTGACCACGGTCGACTCGGGAAGGTGCTCCTGCAGCAGCTGCGACGTGGTCGTCCGCTTCTCGTCGAGTGCGGCGATGCGACCGTCGCGCTCCCAGTAGTAGTTGTTCGTGTCCAGCACCGTCTTGCCCGCGAGCGGCGCCGCGGGGATCTCGGTGTACGCCTTCAACGGCACCGTCACGACGACGATGTCGCCGGCCTGGGCGGCATCCTGAGCCGTCGCCGCCCGGGCGTGCTCACCCAGTTCGCCGACGAGATCCGCGAGGGTCTCGGGTCCCCGCGAGTTCGCGATCACGATGTCGTAGCCGTGGTCCACGAAGCCCCGCGCGAGGGCCAGACCGATGTTTCCTGCTCCGATGATTCCTACAGTCGTCATGGATCCCTGCAACGCCCCGCGGCCGCGTCGGCATTCCCGGGGAAGCGCGCTCCGCATGAAAAATCAGCGACGAAAATAACTAGCACCCCGAAGTATCTGTGTCAACCGGTCGGACGTGGTCCATCGACCGGGTTACCTTCCTTCTGTCGCACCCTCGCGATCGTGGTCGCAGACCGGTGTTCGGGTCACCGTTCCGCTTGACCTGTGAGGGCGACGGCCCCCGGTGGACGCGGCTTCGGACCACCGGGGGCCGCTTTCTTTCCGCCCCGAGTACCGGGAAGCGGCGAACGGGAGCAATCCCCGATGGGGGACGGCGGTCATCTCGCTAGGGTGAGCATGCGGCGCCGCCGCGCGAGCGGAACGAGGTGCCCATGGACGAGAGATCCCCCGGCTGGTACGTCGACGAGCGCGGCGAT
>VGAV01000548.1 GCA_016870695.1 Actinomycetota bacterium
TCGAGCTGTCGGCGATCACCGCGGGGGTCAAGGACGTCCGCGAGGTCATGCAGGAGGCGCTCACCCAGCGCGACCTCTACGGGCAGTCGACGATCCTCTTCCTCGACGAGATCCACCGCTTCACCAAGGCCCAGCAGGATGCGCTGCTGCCGGGCGTCGAGAACGGCTGGGTCATCCTCATCGCCGCCACCACCGAGAACCCGTCCTTCTCGGTCATCTCACCCCTGCTTTCACGCTCCCTCCTCCTCACACTTCGCCCGCTGGGCGACGACGACCTCGGCGCTCTCGTCGACCGGGCGGTGTCCGACCCGCGCGGCCTGAACGGCCGGGTGGAGCTGACGGACGACGCGCGTGCAGCCCTCGTCCGACTCGCCTCCGGTGACGCGCGCCGGGCGCTCACGGCTCTGGAGGCCGCGGCATCCGTCGCCGTCGACGACGCGGAGGCGGGCGCCGAGGGGGACGTGCCCCGGGATGCCGCCGACGCGGACGACGAAGAAGAGGAGGAGGTCGACGTGCCGCTCGCGGCGGAGGCCGGGGCCGCGACGATCACGGCCGACCACATCGCGCAGGCCGTCGACCGCGCGCTGCTGCGCTACGACCGGCAGGGCGACGAGCACTACGACGTCATCAGCGCCTTCATCAAGTCCATCCGCGGCTCCGACGCGGACGCGGCGGTCCACTACCTCGCGCGCATGATCGAGGCGGGGGAGGACCCGCGGTTCATCGCCCGTCGCCTGGTCATCTCCGCCGCCGAGGACATCGGCATGGCCGACCCGCAGGCACTGCAGATCGCGGTCGCGGCGGCCGACGCCGTCGCCTTCATCGGGATGCCGGAGGGGAGGATCCCGCTCGCCGAGGCCACCGTCTACCTCGCGACCACGGCCAAGTCCAACGCCGCCTACAACGCCATCAACGCGGCGATCGCCGACGTGCGCCGAGGGGGCTTCGGGCGCGTCCCGATGCACCTGCGCGACGCGCACTACCCGGGGGCGAAGCGGCTCGGCCACGGCAAGGGCTACAAGTACGCGCACGACAGCGAGATCGGCATCGTCGCGCAGCAGTACCTGCCCGACGAGCTGCGCGGCACGCGGTACTACCAGCCCACGAGTCACGGCGCCGAGCGCGACGTCGCCGCGCGCCTGGAGAAGATCCGCCGCATCCTCGAGGGGCAGTGACGGACGCACACCGGCCGTGCGGGCCGCTCTGGTAGCATGAACCGGCTCGAAACAGGGTTTTCGGGCATCCCCCTCTTCCTGAGATCACCTTCCGGTGCGCCCCGGCGTGCGCTGCGGAACGGGCGGAAGGGGGCGATACGTCCGTGAACCGCGAAAGGCGCGGTCACGTCATCGGAAGGAGCACTTCGTGGCAACGAAGTCCCAGGACCGCCGCAAGGTCCGTCTGTCGCGCGCCCTCGGCGTCGCGCTCACCCCCAAGGCCGCCCGCTACCTCGAGAAGCGTCCCTACGCTCCCGGCGAGCACGGCCGCACCAAGCGCAAGGCCGACAGCGACTACGCCGTCCGTCTGCGTGAGAAGCAGCGTCTGCGCGAGCAGTACGGCATCCGCGAGAAGCAGCTGCGCATCGCGTTCAACGAGGCCCGCCGCACCGACGGCCTGACCGGTGAGAACCTGGTCGAGCTGCTCGAGATGCGTCTGGACGCCCTCGTCGTGCGTTCGGGCTTCGCCCGCACCACCGCGCAGGCCCGCCAGCTCGTCGTGCACCGCCACATCCTGGTCGACGGCCAGCTCGTGGACCGCCCGTCGTTCCGCGTGAAGCCGGGTCAGCAGATCCACGTCAAGCCCAAGAGCGAGGGCCTCGAGCCCTTCCAGGTCGCAGCCGCCGGCGGTCACGCCGAGGTCCTGCCCCCGGTCCCGGGCTACCTCGAGGTCGACCTCTCGACGCTCCAGGCGCGCCTCGTGCGTCGCCCGAAGCGTGCCGAGGTGCCCGTCACCTGTGACGTGCAGCTCGTCGTCGAGTACTACGCCGCCCGCTGATCCAGCGAGCACAGAAGGGCGCCGGGTTCTCCCGGCGCCCTTCGTCGTCTTTGCCATGGCATCCATCCCGATAAACGCCGGCTGCCCGAG
>VGAV01000549.1 GCA_016870695.1 Actinomycetota bacterium
CCCCACACGGCCGTCAGCTGCGACGTCTCGACGACGCCGCTCACGGCGAGCCCGGCCAGACCGGCCACCACCACGCCGCGGCCGCCGAGCACGCGGAGGAGGAAGCCGAGGGGCAGGAACAGCACGATGTTGAACACCACCTGCAGCACCGCGGCGAGCCCCCGGCTCTGGGACTTCGCGAGCTCGGTGACGATGTCGTCGATGAAGTGGAACGGCTCCAGGTTGAGCCCGGCGCAGACGTACTGGTCCTCGAGGGGGAACGGCCACAGCGTGTAGCTCCAGATCGCCCAGAAGTACACGGCCGCCGCGACCCACAGGAGGGTGCGCGGCACCGACAGCCCGCCCCGCCGGCGGTAGCTGACGGCGACGAAGGGGACGAAGGCGAGGACCGCCACGACGCCGCCCGCGACGACGGCGATGAGGCCGGAGCCCAGGATGTTGTTCACGCCGCGATGCTAGGGAGCGGCCGAACACCTCACCTTCTCAGCGGCCCATAAATCACCCGATCTCTCACCCATCCCGTCGCCGAAAGGCCTTGCGGAGGGCGGCGCGTAGCCTGAAGGGATGCCACGCGCCGCCGACCTCCGCGACCGACTCGCGGCCGAGATCGACCGCACCGGCTTCGGAGCCCATGGCATCCATGTCCGGATCGGCGACGAGGCCGCGGAACGACGGTGGACGCCGGACGTCCGGGAGGAGATCCACTCGGTCGCCAAGGCGGTGTGCGTCCTCGCCGCCGGCATCGCGGTGGACGAGGGCGCGGTGTCGCTCGACGAGCCGGTGCGCGACATCCTCGGGGACGCTCCCCTCGGACCGGGGGTGGAGCGGGTCACCCTGCGGAATCTGCTGTCGATGACGAGTGGGATCGACCTGCCCTGGTCGTCCACGATGATGACCGACTGGCCGGATCTCGCGGCCGAGTTCCTGTCCCGCCCCACCCGCGGACGCGTCTTCCAGTACTCCAACGCGAGCACGTACACCGCCATGCACGTGCTCGCCCGTCGGGTCGGCGACATCGAGGAGTACATCCGTCCGCGGCTGCTCGACCCCCTGGGCCTCGGCGACGTGACATGGGCCCGGTGCCCCAACGGGCGCGTGCTCGCCGGGGAGGGCCTGGCTCTGCGCACCGAGGAGATGGCCCGTCTCGGGCACCTCGTCCGCGACGGCGGCGTCGTCGACGGTCGGCGGCTGGTGTCGGCCGCCGGTGCGGCGGCGCTGCACTCCGGATGGGTCGATACGGGCAGCACCGGCGAGGGCTACCGCCGCTACGCGATGGCCGGCTGGGACGGTCCCGGCGACGCCTGGCGGCTTCACGGCGCCCATGGCCAGCTGGTCGTCTTCGCGTCCGACGCCGTCGTCACGGTCACCGCGGACGACCATGCCGGGGCGGACGCCGTGGCGGCGTTCGCCGCGCGAGCGGCCGTCGCCTGAGGCGGCGTTCGCCGCGCGGGCGGCCGGCGCCTGAGGCGGCGTTCGCCGCGCGATCGGCCTGCGCCGGAGCCGGAGAGGCGGGCCGCGAGAACCTGCGCGCGGGGGCCGGGAGGTCTCGATCCCTCAACCGAGGAGTGAACGCCGGGGCGTCACGTTGCGCCGAACGTCCCGCAGGCGTAATGTCGCGCGCCGTGACTGACGAAAGTCGCGAGCCCGGCGTGGAGACGCCGATGGCCAAGCGCATCCTCCTCGGCGAGCCGTTGACGTCGGAGAAACTCGACGAACAGCTCCTCCCCAAGAAGATGGCGCTCCCCATCTTCGCGTCCGACGCCCTCTCCTCCGTGGCCTATGCGCCACAGGAGCTGCTGATGATCCTGCTGATCGGCGGGACGGCGCTGCTGACGCTGAGCCCCTGGGTGGCCGTGGCCGTCGTCGTCCTCCTGGTCGTGGTGGTTCTGAGCTACCGGCAGCTCATCAAGGCGTACCCGTCCGGCGGCGGCGACTACGAGGTCGCGAGCAAGAACCTCGGCGAGGTGCCGGGCGTCGTGGTGGCCGCCGCGCTGCTGGTCGACTACGTCCTCACGGTCGCGGTGTCGGTGGCATCCGGAGTCGACAACATCATCTCGGCCATCCCCGAGCTGAACCCGCT
>VGAV01000550.1 GCA_016870695.1 Actinomycetota bacterium
CACGAGGTCCCACTCCGCCTCGACGGAGGTGAGGTAGGCGGTGACGTTCGCGCGGTGGACGGACGCGCGGGCGGAGACCCCCGCGGCGCCGACGCGGGCCGCGTTGCGCCGGATGAGTCCCGCGGCGGGGGCCGACAGCTCGACGAGGTCCGCCGAGGCGGCGCCGCGACTGAGGCTCTCCAGCCCCAGCGCTCCCGATCCCGCGTACAGGTCCGCGACCCGGGCGCCGTCGAGCAGGCCGGCCGACTCCAACGCGCCGAAGAGGGACTCGCGGACGCGGTCGCTCGTGGGACGCGTGCCCTTGGCCGGGACGTCGAGGACCGTGCCGCCGGCGCGGCCGGAGATGATGCGGGTCACCGCCCCAGCCTACAAACGGCGTGTCCGGCCCGATGCCTAGACTCGAAGGCATGCCGGGCCTCTCCCTCTCCTCGCGCCTCGACGGCGCGGTCGGCGGCAAGACCGCCACGGCGTTCGACAAGGCCTTCGGCACGAAGACCGTCGGCGAGCTGCTCGAGCACTATCCGCGCCGGTATGCGCGGCGGGGGGAGCTCACGCCCATCGCCTCGCTGCCGCTGGGCGAGCCGGTGACGATCGTCGCCGAGGTGGTCAGCGCGACCGAGCGCCGCATGCAGAACCGCCGCGGATCCCTGCTCGAGGTCGTCATCAGCGACGGCGACGGACGCATGTCGCTGACCTTCTTCAATCAGTCCTGGCGCCTGAAGGACCTCACGCCCGGGCGCCGGGGCATCTTCTCGGGCAAGGTCGGCGAATACCGGCGGCAGACGCAGCTGACGCATCCCGACTACGAGCTCTTCGACGACCTGGCCGAGGCGCGGGCCGAGGCGGAGGTCAACGCCAAGCGCCCGATCCCCATCTACCCCGCGACCAGCAGCATCCCCAGCACGCTCGTGCAGAAGACGATCTCGCTCGTCCTCGACGGGCTCGGCGAGATCGACGACCCGCTGCCCGAGGCCCTGCGCCGCCGTCACGGTCTGCTGTCCGCGCGCACCGCGCTCGAGCACATCCACCGCCCGGAGCACGACGACGAGATCGGCCCGGCCGTCGACACCCTCCGCTGGCAGGAGGCCTTCGTCCTGCAGACCGCGCTGCTGCAGCAGCGGCAGTTCGTCCGCGCCCTGTCGGCGGCGAAGCGTCGCGCGGCGCCGGGCGGTCTGCGCGAGCGCTTCGACGCGGCGCTGCCGTTCGCGCTCACACCCGACCAGGCCGACGTGGGCGAGCGCATCGCCCGCGACCTCGTCGGGGACTGGCCGATGAACCGGCTGGTGCAGGGCGAGGTCGGCTCGGGCAAGACGCTGGTGGCGCTGCGGGCGATGCTGCAGGTCGCCGAGTCCGGCGGGCAGTCGGCGCTCATCGCCCCGACCGAGGTGCTGGCGGCGCAGCACGTGCGCTCGATCGCCCGTTCCCTGGGCCCGCAGCTGGCGCCGGAGCTCATGCCCACGCTCCTCACGGGTCAGCTCCCCGCCGCCGAGCGGCGGAAGGCGGCCCTGCGCGTGGCCTCGGGGCAGGCCCGCATCGTCGTCGGCACGCACGCGCTGCTGAGCTCCACGACGACCTTCGCCGACCTCGGGCTCGTCGTCGTCGACGAGCAGCACCGCTTCGGGGTGGACCAGCGCGAGGCGCTGCGCTCGAAGGGCGACTCGCCGCACACGCTCGTGCTCACCGCGACCCCCATCCCGCGCACGGTCGCCATGACGGTGTTCGGCGACCTCGACGTCTCGACGATCCGCACGATGCCGGCGGGACGCGCGGGCATTTCGACGTTCGTCGCCCCGCTCGCGGAGAAGCCGGGGTGGTTCGCGCGGGTGTGGGACCGCGTGGCCGAGGAGGTCGCGCAGTCGCGCCAGGCGTTCGTCGTGTGCGCGGCCATCGACGCCGAGCAGCTGACCTCGGACGAGGTGGGCGATGAGCCGGTAGCATCCCCTCCCGCGTCCGCGGGATCCGCCGAGCCCGCACGGACGCGCTGGGGGGTCGTGCAGGTGGCCGAGCTGCTGTCGCGCCTGCCGCAGTTCGCCGACATCCGCGTCGAGGTCCTGCACGGC
>VGAV01000551.1 GCA_016870695.1 Actinomycetota bacterium
GCGGGCCACCGGCATGGTGCCGGTGCCGCGGACGTCCACGAGCGCGAACCAGTCGATGAAGGCCGCCCAGGAGATCGCGGCCGACGGCCGCGGCGTCATCGTCTACGCCGAGGGCACGCTCACCCGCGACCCCGACCTGTGGCCGATGCGCGGCAAGACCGGGGCGGTTCGTCTCGCCCTGGCGGGCGACCTGCCGCTCATCCCGATGGCGCAGTGGGGGGTCCAGCAGATCCTCCCGCGCTACGGCAAGCTGAAGTTCCCCCGTCGCTCCCGCGTCGTGGTGGAGTTCGGGGAGGCGCTCGACCTGTCCGAGTACGCGGACACCCCCACCCAGCCCGCCGCGCTCGCGCGCGCCACCGACGTCATGATGAACCGCGTGGCGGACATGCTCGCCGGCATCCGCGGCATCCCGGCTCCCGCCGAGCGCTGGAACCCCTCCCAGCACGGCCAGAACGAGACGGGGCGCCTTGAGTCGTAAGATCGTCGCCCCCGCCGCGGGTCCGAAGGTCACCGTCATCGGCGCCGGCAGCTGGGGGACGACGTTCGGCAAGATCCTGGCCGACGGCGGCGCCTCGGTGGTCATGTGGGCGCGCCGCGCGGAGCTCGCGGCCGAGATCACCGAGAGCAAGCGCAACAGCCGGTACCTGTCCGGCATCAACCTTCCGCGCACGATGACGGCGACGACGGACCTGACCGCGGCCCTCGCCGGCGCCGAGCAGATCTACCTGTCGGTGCCCAGCCAGTCGCTGCGCGAGAACCTCGCCGCCCTGAAGCCCCTCGTCGAGCGCACGGACGTCCCGATCGTCTCGCTCATGAAGGGCGTCGAGAAGTCGACCGGGCTGCGCATGAGCCAGGTGATCGAGGAGGTGCTGCAGTGCGATCCCGCGCGGATCGCCGTGGCGTCGGGACCGAACCTCGCCCTCGAGATTGCCCGGGAACAGCCTACGGCCGCGGTCATCAGCTCGCTCAGCCCCGAGACGGCCGAGGCCGTCGCCCGCCGGGCGCGGAACCGGTACTTCCGCTCGTTCGTCAACACCGACGTGATCGGCACCGAGTTCGGCGGCGTGCTGAAGAATCTCATCGCCGTCGCGATCGGCATCGTCGACGGCGTCGGGTACGGGGAGAACACGAAGGCCTCCATCATCACGCGCGGTCTGGTCGAGATGACCGACTTCGCCGTGGCGCAGGGCGCGCAGCCCGAGACGCTGCAGGGCCTCGCCGGGCTCGGCGACCTCATCGCGACGTGCCAGTCGCCGTTGAGCCGCAACAACACCGCCGGGCGCCTGCTCGGGCAGGGATACGGCTACAAGGAGGTCGTCGCGCAGATGCAGCAGACCGCCGAGGGCCTGGCATCCGTCGCCCCGGTCCTGCAGCTGGCGAAGCAGGTCGGCGTCGACATGCCGATCGTGCGGCAGGTGAAGATGGTGCTCGACGGCACCATGGACCCGCGCGACATCGCACCGCACCTGACCACCGACGACGATCAGCCGCAGGGCGAGAGGACGCAGAATGACCAGACCGGCGGTGGTGGTGCTCTTCGGCGGGCGCTCCAGCGAGCACTCGATCAGTTCCGCCACGGCGGGCGGGGTCCTGCGGGCGATCGACCGTGACCGTTTCCGGGTGATCCCGGTCGGGATCACCCGCGAGGGCGCGTTCATCCTCGAGGACGACGACCCCGACAAGTTCGCGCTGCGCCCCGAGGCGCTGCCCGAGGTCCGCGACAACGGCACGCGCGTGCGTCTGCCCGACTCGACGCGTTCGCGCGAATGGACGGTGACGGATGCCGAGGGCACTCGCTCCCTCGGCGAGGTGGACGTCGTGCTGCCGATCCTGCACGGGCGTTTCGGCGAGGACGGCACGGTGCAGGGACTGCTCGAGCTCCTTGACATCCCCTACGCCGGCGGCGGCGTCCTCATGTCGGCGATCGGCATGAACAAGAACGTCACCAAGCGCGTGCTCCGCTCGGCGAACGTGCCCGTGGTGCCGTGGGTGGCCGTCACCCGCGCGGACCTCGCGCGCGACCGCGACCTGTGGGAGCGCCGCATCCGCGCGCTCG
>VGAV01000552.1 GCA_016870695.1 Actinomycetota bacterium
TGTGGCATCCGTCCCACGCCCGAGACCCCGAGCACGAATGGATGCGGGGGCTCTTCGCCGAGGCGGGCCGGATCATCGCCGCCGGCCACGCCCCGGCCTGACTCACCCCGCCGGAGCGACCGCCCGCATCGATGCGCGAATGAGGTCGTGCTGTCGACGCACGAGGAGCAGTGGGTCGACCTCGCCGAGCTCGGCGAAGGCGTGACCCTCCCATTCGCTCGACCAGAACCCCCGGTACCCGCCCTCGACGAACACGCGCACGAGCTCCGGATAGTCGATCGCCGGCTCCTGGCCGTCCTCGTCGATGTCGTAGAACTTCGCGTGCACGTGGAGGATCTGCGGCATGATGTCGGCCCACTCCCGCGGGTCGACGTGGCCGTGCATGTTGAACGCGAGGTGCGCGAAGGCGCCCAGCCGACCGGGGTCGAAGTCCCGTCCGCGCAGGTAGGCGATGAACTCCTGCTGACGCGCCTGCATGGTGGCATCCGTCGCCCAGATCTCCTGCAGACGCGCGACGGCCTCGTCGTCCAGCCCCGCCCGCCGCACGGCGCGCAGCAGGGTCGGTGACATCGCGTGCATCGTCGATGAGAAATCGGCGACGAAACCGAGCAGCGGTGAGTCGAGCTCCGCGTAGGTCTCGCGGACCCGCAGGATCGGATCGGCGTTCGGCCCCATCGGCGCGTGGATCTCGTACGCCATCTTCAGCTCGAGGTCCTCGGCGACGGGCAGGAGCCGGCGCAGCAGGTCGGGTTTGGCGCTCTGGATGCGCACGAGCGGGAAGCCGAGCCTCTTGGCGCCCTCGAACATCAGCTTCGAGAAGGCGAACTCCTCGTCCGCAGTCATGTCGCGATCCCGGCGGCGCCCCATGTCGAGATTCGCCCCGAACGAGCTGGCGACGAAGCCGTGACGGTCGAACGCCGCGCGCCACGTGTCCGCGAAGGCGTCCGAGACGACCGGGTAGGCGGGCAGGACCTGGGATGCCACGATCTCGATCCCCGGCCCGATGCCCAGCTCCGCGACCCGGTCGAGCAGCCCGTCGAAGTCGTACCACCCGGCGCGGAACTCCGCGCTGGCCGAGTAGAGCGTCAGCCCCAGCTGGAACGGGTCGCCGTCGGTGGCCGGCGGGGGCGGGGCGACGTCGTGCACGAGCGCGGGAGGCGCGGCATCCGTCCCCACCACCGTCAACGTGCGCGCGTCGTGCACGACGTTGGGCACGTACATCCCCGGCCCGCCGTCCTGTCCGGGCGCGATCTGCATGTAGGGCAGGCGCAGCTCGCCGTGCAGCACGATGTCGTGCGTCTCGCCGAGCGCGACGGGCGCAGGCCGGCGGACCACGAGCAGCGGGTGGTCCTGCAGGTACCAGAGCGTCTCGCTCTGCGCGGGCAGCTCCGCGAGCCCGTAGGAGAGGTCGCCGAGCTGGAAGCGCACGTCCGCGGCATCCACCTGTTCCCCGTCGACGGTGAACGCGAGCGTCGTCACCGACGACAGCCACAGGCTGCGGTACCAGGGGATCGTGAGGCGCAGCGCGAGCCCGTCGGGGTGCGGGCGCAGGCTGTCGTCGTGGATGAGTCCGTTGGGCATGGTTTCTCCTAGATCCGGTCGGCGATCTGACGCATCAGCGAGTGCTGGCGGCGCACCTGTTCGATCGAGCGCCACGGTTCGCGTTCGCCCTCGTACTCGCTCGAGAGGTAGCCGGTGTAGCCCGCGTCCTTGAGGGCCTTCAGCACCGGCTCCCAGGGGATCTGCTGGTCGTCGAGGTCCTCGTCGATGTCGTGGAACTTGGCCTGGATGAAGACGACGTGCTCGATGACGTCGAACACGTCGGCGGGGTCGACATGGATGCCGTCGAGGAAGGCCGGACGCTGCCCGGGCAGCTCGCCGGGCTTGAGCGGGATCGGGCGGTCCTGGAAGATGCCGGTGTCCAAAAGCAGGCCGAAGTGCTTCGTGCCCGTGCGCCGGATGAGCGCGATGTAGTCGTCGACGACCTCGTGCCTGATCGGCGTCGGCGAGTGGATCTCGGGGCAGATGACGACGTCGAGCTCGGCGGCGAGC
>VGAV01000553.1 GCA_016870695.1 Actinomycetota bacterium
TCGAGGGCCGGCTGCCCGAGAGCATGATCTTCGCGAACGCCTCGAGCGTGCACGAGACCGCCACCTCGGAGCTCGCCGTGACGCTCGCCCTGGCCGCCCAGCGTCGGATCCCGGACTTCGTGCGCGCGCAGGACCGCGGCGAGTGGACCGGCGGCAGCGCTGCCGGGCTCGCCGACGCCCGCGTGACCCTCCTCGGCTTCGGCGGTGTGGGCCGCGCGATCGCCGCCCGGCTGAAGCCCTTCGAGGTCGATCTGCGCGCGGTCGCCTCCCACGGACGCCTGCAGGACGACGTCGAGGTCTTCCCCCTCGGCAAGCTCGACGAGGCGCTCGCCGAGACCGACATCCTCATCGCCTCCCTCCCCGGCGGCGACGCGACCCGCCACGTCATCAACGACCATGCGCTGTCGGCCCTCCCCGACGGCGCTCTCGTCGTGAACGTCGGCCGCGGCCCTCTCATCGACACCGACGCGCTCGTCGACCACGTTCGCCGCGGCCGCATCCGGGCCGCCCTCGACGTCACGGACCCGGAGCCCCTCCCGGCAGACCACCCGCTGTGGAGCCTCGAGGGCGTGCTCATCGCCCCGCACGTGGGAGGGGCGACGGATGCCATGCGTCCCCGCATCGCCCGGCTCGTCCGGCGCCAGATCGAGCGACTTCACCGCGGCGAAGAGCCGCTGAACGTCGTGATCGGCGGCTGACGCCGGACCCTTCCCCGCGCAGGTGAGGGATGAAGTGATGTCGCCGAAACGGGATACCGGCGCGCGATCACCTGTGTCCAGTCGAGGGTTGATGCGGGCCCTCATCGTGGCACACCGCTCTCGTGCCCGATACGTCTCAACTGAGATCGCCGCAGCGGCAGCCACGTTGGCCTGCGAGATGCCTTTGGATACGCGACGCTTTCGCATCTGGCGAGCGAGTGTGAACGTTGCGGCGGCCAGGCGAGCTTCGTGCGACACTTCGCTCAATTGCAGGTCCGGCGCCGCCACAGGGATCAAGTTCACTTAGTCTGCACTCCGCGGACAACCCAATTGTATTCCGGTTGCCCGCCACGTCTGTCAGGCGTGAAGTAGCCGAATGAGAAACCTACTCGTTCGATTAGAAGGATCCGGAATGATCCGTCAAGCTACATTTTCGCAGGCGGTAGCAACTATTCTCGCCGCGGCCTCGGTTGCAGTCACGGTGGGGTTGAGCTCGAGTTCCGCTGAGGCCGCGACCTGCACCGGGCGAGACGTCCGAAGCACGAAGACGGAAACATATGTGCCAGGGGCGGGCTACTTCTGGGATGTCAAGATGACGAAGTGCAGCGCTCAGCGCATGGCCGAGGCATGGGGCAACGCCAGCGGAGCCGCTGGCGCCGCAGGAACGGTCATCGGGCTTTTCAACGGGTGGACCGGCTTCAGCGGGTGCTGTCTCAGCTTCCCAGTGGCTCATTTCCGTGTAGCTGAGTGAGTGTTCGAAGGGCTTCACCTCGAACATCACGGTCACCGTAAAGAGCGGTCAAATCATCGGGTGCACGCCGTACTCTGGGACCGTGGGCGGGGGACGCGCCTGAACGTCCCGGTTCCACAAGAACAAGCGTCAGCACAAGCTTCGCTGGGCGGGTCTCGCCTCGTGGAGAGGAGGGTGCAGTCATGAAGGAAACTTCAGGGTCGCTGGTCGCACAGGTATCCGTGTACCTCGCGATCGTCGCCCTCGGCGCTGTCGTCTCGACCGCCGTGGTCGGCTCCTGGGTACCCGGAGTAGCCATCGGCGTCATGATCGCAACGGCCGTCGTGGCGATCCTCCGAGTGGTTCGGCGGCCGACGCGCGCCGGTGACGACTCAGTACGACGTGAACGATAAGAGCTTGCTGACCTGACCTCGGCGCAGCTGCCACTCCTCACCCCACGCGTGGGGCGAGGAGTGGGCGCGGGCCACGCGAGCCGGCGGGGTCAGCCGCGGAAGCCGGCCGGGTTCGACAGCAGGTCAGCGAAGGCCAGCTCCGCCGGTCCGACGAGCATCAGCCGCGACCGCAGGTGCGCGCGCTCGAGACGGATCG
>VGAV01000554.1 GCA_016870695.1 Actinomycetota bacterium
CGCGCGCCCCGCCTCCCCGACGGAAGGACGACCCTCCATGCCCGCTCACCCCCTCACCCGTGTCCTCACCCGTGTCGTGACCGCCGCGTCGCTCGTCGTCGTCCTCGGCGTGGGTGCGACCGCCTGCGCCCCCGCCTCCCCGTCGGCGCACCCCACGTCCACGGAGCTCGTCGGCGAGGAGGGCGAAGTCTCCTTCGACCAGGGCTGGATCCGCATGGGAACGGGTCCGAAGATCGTGGACGTCTACGTCGACCCGATGTGCCCGTACTGCCGCATGTTCGAGGAGGCGGCGGGCGGGATGCTCGCCGCGGAGGCGGAGGCCGGTCGCGCCACCGTCCGCATCCATCCGGTGGCGATCCTGAACCGGCTGTCGCGCGGCACGGAGTATTCGTCGCGGGCGGCGGCCGTGCTGACGGCGGCGGCGGCCACGACTCCCTCGGCGACGGCCGACGTGATCGCCGCGCTCTTCCGCAACCAGCCCGCGGAGAACACCGTCGGGCTGACGGACGACCGGCTCCTCGACATCGTGGTGGAGGCGGGTGCCGACCCCGCGGTCCGGGACATCGACCTCGCGTCGTACCGCGCCTGGGTCGACGCGCAGACGGCGACGGCCACGCGGGGACCGCTGCCAACCACCGCCGACGTGCCGGCCCTCCAGGGGGTGCCGTTGGTGCTGGTGAACGGCGGCCTGTTCAGCGGGAACGGAGGTCAGGAGGGCGCTTTCCGCCGGTTCTACGACGCGTCCTGACCGTGAGGGTGAGGCGAGGATCACCATTCGGTGCCGAAACGCGGCGCGCTGTAAGGAACCCGAATATCCGGACACGGCCTCATCGACACCTCTTTTCGCTGCGGAAAGAGGCGGTCCGAATACACCGAAAGGATGACGCGCGAAATGCGCGGCCTCTCTAGCGTCGGAACCGTACCCGAATCGAAGGAAACCAATGGCTGCTCGTCCTCGCCTCATTCTCGCCACCGCATTCGGAGGAATCGTCGTCCTCCTGACCGGGTGCTCCGGTCCCGCGGAATCCGCGCAGGAGGAAACGCCGCTCACCCCGTATATGAACGCGGTCTACGGCGGCGACCTCAGCGAGGAGGAGCAGCAGGCCCGCTTCGACGAGCAGAACACGCAGCGCGAGGAGCTGACGGCGACGTGCATGACCGAGGAGGGTTTCGAGTACATACCGAACACGGCATCCAGCTCCCTCTCGTTCTCGAGCGGGGAGGAGTGGAAGCCGGACGACCGCGACTGGGTGGCGCAGTACGGCTACGGGATGATCGACTACCCGGGCCGTGACGAGCCCGTCGACCCGGAGCAGGTGACGGAGGACCCGAACGCCGACTACGTCCAGAGCCTGTCGGAGTCCGAGCAGACCGCCTACTGGGAGGCGCTCTACGGCGCCAGTCCGTCCGAGGAGGAACTCGCCGAGGACGGGTCGTACGAGTACGACTGGACGAAGGGCGGGTGCTCCGGCATGGCGCAGCACGAGGTTCAGGATGCCGACCCGCTCGCCACCGAGGAGTTCGCGGCGCTCAGCGAGTCCCTCAACGACTTCTGGAACACGATGCAGGACGGCCCGGAATTCGCGGAGCTGAATTCCGCCTGGGCCGCATGCATGGATGAGGCGGGCCAGCCCGGATTCACCGAGCAGGTGGAGGCTCAGCAGTCCATCAACGACGAATACAACGCGATGTGGGAGAACGTGACGGAAGGCCCCGGGCCTACGCCCGATTCTCCGGAGATGGTCGAGCTCGGCGAGAAGGAGATCGCCCTCGCGCTCATCGATCTCGACTGCCGCGAGGACGTCGATTTCCGGGACGGGAGCCAGGCCGCGCAATTCGCCGCGGAGGAGAAGTTCGTCGCCGACCACAAGACCGAGCTCGAGGCGCTGAAGGCCGCCGCCGAGCAGGCCCGTTCGTGAGCGAGGACCTCCTTCTCACCGAGCCCCAGGACAGCACCGACGCGCAGACGCCGCGGCGCAGTCCGTGGCGCCGCCTCGCCGTGGGCTGGGCGGGCACGTTCCGGCGCAACCG
>VGAV01000555.1 GCA_016870695.1 Actinomycetota bacterium
CCGCACGCCCACGACCTCTGCGCCATTCACGCCGACCGGCTGTCCGTCCCGCGCGGCTGGGTCGTCGTCCGGCACGAGACCCTGCGCGCCTGACACCCGGCGCACGTCCCGGCCGTCAGCGGTCGGCGGTGAGGGATGCCGCGCGCTCGCGCTCCCAGACCAGGGCGCGGTACTCCCGGTCACGGCGCACCGCGGCGACGGCGCGGACCAGCGTCTCGGCGTCAACCGGCGGACGTGGGGCGACGTAGGGCGCGACGGCCGCGGCCAGCCCGGTGGCCACGCGAAGACGGCTCGCCGGGTCGAGGGCGTCGGCGGTGCGGACGAACTGTCCCACACGCGCGCCCAGGCGGTCGGGCAGGCGGGAGACGTCGGCCGAGCGGGCCCAGTCCTCCAGACCCGCCGGGAGGCCGGGCGCGGGCGGGGGCAGCGGGCGCGTCCGCGTCCGCTCGCTCGCGGTCCCCGCCAGGAGGTCGCCGAGGCGCTGGGCGCGCGGCGTGAAGATGCCGACGAGGGCCGCCACCGTGCCGAGGGTGAACCAGATCTCGAAGACGCCCGCCACCGCCCGGATGAGGGCCTGCCGGAAGCCGGACGTCCCGCCGTCGAGCCGGACGATGCGTCCGCCCACCGCAAGTTTGCCGAGGCTGCGTCCGCGGCTCAGGGTCTCGACGGCGGTCGGGACGACCACGAGCACGGTGACGACGAGCACGACGCTCACGATGGGGAGCGCTGCGGCGTCCACGACGCCGCTCTCCAGCAGCCAGCCGGCCAGGAAGCTCCCGGCGATGAGGACGAGGACGCTAGCGACGAGATCGATCAGCGCCCCGACGATGCGGAGGAAGAACCCGACGGGCTGCACGTCCAGGGCCACGGCCTCGCCGGTGAGGGTCTCGTCCTGGGCGATCTCGACGACGGCCGCTCCGGCGGCGGGGGCGGGGGAGACCGGCGTGGGGTGCGACGAGGCCATGCGTACAGTTGACCACATGGACCTCGACGCGATCACGGCCGCCCGTCGCGACGAGTGGAGTCGTCTCGACGAGCTCAGCCGCTCCCGCCGTCTGACCGGCCCGGAGGTCGACGAGCTCGTCACGCGCTACCGCGCCGCCTCCGCCGACCTCGCCGACATCAAGAGCTCCGCCGGCCGCACGCCGCAGGGCGACGTCGTCTCGACGCTGCTGGCGCGGACGCGCCTGCGTCTGACCGGGGTGCGGGAGAACGTCCTGCGCCAGCTCCCGCGCTTCTTCGTGCTGCAGCTGCCGGCGGCGCTGTACCGCGTGCGCGGGACGACGCTGGTCGTCGGGGTCGTGTTCGTGCTCATCGCGACGCTCTTCGCGGCGTGGATCTCCGGCGACCCCGCCGCGCTGGCCTCCCTCGGCGCGCAGTCGCAGCTCCAGAACGTCGCTGACGAGCAGTTCGTCGCCTACTACCGCGAGAACCCGAACTCGATCTTCGCGGCGACGGTCTGGACGAACAACGCGTGGATCTCGGCTCAGGCGGTGATCTTCGGCATCACCGGCATCTGGCCGGTCTACCAGCTCGTCCTCAACGCGATGAACGTCGGCGTCACCGCGGCGATCATGGCGGCCCTTGACCGCATCGACGTGTTCTTCCAGTTCATCCTGCCGCACGGGCTGCTCGAGCTGACGTGCATCTTCGTCGCGATCGCCGCGGGCCTCCACATCTTCTGGGCCTGGATCGCCCCGGGCCGTCGCACGCGCATCGAGGCGCTGGCGGCGGAGGGCCGATCCCTCGCCACGGTCGCGGTCGGGCTGGTGTTCGCGCTGGCGCTCTCGGGGGTCGTGGAGGGCTTCGTCACCCCGCGCGAGTGGCCCTGGCAGGTGAAGGTCGCCATCGGTGCTGCGGCCCTCGGCGTCTTCCTCCTCTACATGCTCGTCGTGGGCCGGCGCGCGGTGCGGCTCGGCGAGACCGGGGATCTGACCGAGTACGAGGCCGGGACACCCACGCTCGTCGCCGGGTGACCGCACCGCCGAGGGGGCGGCATCCCGAATCCGATCCGTCACCGGCGT
>VGAV01000556.1 GCA_016870695.1 Actinomycetota bacterium
ATCGTCCCGAACAGGCGGAAGCTCGCGTCGACGATGCGGACGTACTCTTGCGAGCCGGTGCCGATCACGCGGTCGCTGCGGGAGTCGATGAACGACAGCGACCACATCCACGCGACGATCAGGACGATCGAGAAGACCCAATAGGAGATGTCGGTGATACGGCTGTCGTTCACGGCGGCGAGCTGGGCGTTGCCGAGCCCGAACCAGGCGATCTGCGTGCCGTACACGACCCAGACCAGCGCGGCAAGGTCGGTGATGATGAGGTTGCGGCGGTACTTCTGGCGCCACCGGCTCCGCACGGGCGCACCGGAGGCACTGGTCGCCCCGCGGCCAGCCGGCAAGCGGTTGGCATCTGTGCGCGGCAGCACTGCGTCATCGGCACCCTGCGACGTCGATGTCGCGCCGACCGTTAGGTCAGACGTCACAGCGCGGTGGCCCCTTTCACCCCAAAAATGCCCCAGTTTTCGGTTCTCCCCGGACGGACAGTAACACGACGTAGCGACCAGTTATGCACGGTCGGCGTTACGAAGACATTTCGCCGCGTCGGCGCAACCCCTTGTTTCACCGACGGCGCTATGCGGTCGGGCCGCAAGCCGTGTCCCCCGAAAGGTGGACAAGGCGAAAGTCCCGGACAGGCAACGATTTTGCGCAGCGTGCAAAAAGACACATCCCGAACATGAGAAACCGCTAATGTGCACATTCGGGGATCCCGCAGGCTAACTACTTCCGGCCCCGACAGTGGAGACGATCGGGGTGCCGAATGCGAGAGGGGGAGTGGTGACGACATCGTCCTTGGGGGTCGAGTTTCGGGATGCCACCCCTCTGCGCCTCGGCATCCCGATCGCGTCCACCGCTCCGCGTCCCCCAAAAAGGGGACACCGTTTTTCCCTGACCCGCAGGACAATCGATATGTGCGTTCGGGGGGTAGCCACCGCCCCCACCACCCGGGTTAGCCTCGACACCGCGGCCCGACATGTGGCCGCGACAAGGTGGCATCCCTCTCCGACGCCGATGACGCGAGGAAACGCCTTCCGCGCGCCGTCGAATCTCGCCGAACAAGGATCACCGTGAACAAAACCGCCTCGCAGCTGTCGCCGGAAACGCGTCGGTGGATCACCGCCTTCGCCATCGGTCTGGTGGTCGCGCTGATCGCCGTCGTGGTCTCGGTCGTCTTCGACCATTCGGCGGTCGCGGTGTTCTATATCGGTCTCGGAGTGCTGCTCGTGGTGACGGGCCTCGCCTACGGCGCCTGCGTCCTCAAAGCCCGCCGCCGTTGAGATGAGCGCCCTCCTCGCCGAGGCCCTGACATGACCGCGCGGAAATGGATCGCCGTGGTCGCGGGGACCGGTGTCGTGGTGTTCGGTGCGGTGACCATCGTCTTGTTGCTGCAGCCGTGGCGGTCGTGCGAGTACGAGGACACCGCCTTCGGCTGCGCGATGCTCGCCGGGGACGTGGATCTCATGCTGGCCGCGGGCTTTGCGACGCTCGTGAGCGTGGCGGCGTTCTTCGGAGCCCTCAGCTGGAAGACTGTGCCCCGGCGCTGACGCGGCCGCGAGGAGCGGCATCCATTCCGGCAAGAAAGGGGCCGTCCCCGACCGCAGGGGCGATCGGAGACGGCGAAGGGTCAGCGGCCGAGGCCGACACGGTCGACGCGGCGGTGGTAGCGCATGCCGGCGAGACCGCCGAGGATCGCGCCGACGAGGGTCACCACGGCGGCGCCGAGGGCGGTCAGGATGCCGGTGGTCGTCGCGCTCTCGGGAGTGACGGGGATCCGCGGGAAGCTGTTCAGGTTGCCGAGGATGTCCCACTGACTGCCGGCGATCGCGGTGACGATGGCGACGACGATCGCGATGACGACCGCCCAGATCCACACCGCGATGCCCTGCTTGAGGCCGCTGAACCGTGCCATGCGTCCCGCCACGTATCCGCCGGCGTAATAGGCGACGAACAGCACGACGGCGATGACGATGACGCCGATGATCCCGACGGTGTCGGCATTCTGCGTCGCCGCGTCG
>VGAV01000557.1 GCA_016870695.1 Actinomycetota bacterium
GCGGTGCAGCAGGCGATCGACGACCCGGGGGAGCGGGTGCCCGCCGTCGTGACCTTCCTCGTCGCGGCATCCGGGATCGCCATCGCCGGCGTGAGCGCCGCGTTCTGGGCGCTGGCGGCCGGGCTGCTCGTGCGCACCGTGCTGCACGTCGGGCGACGCGCGGCCTGAGGCGCCGCGGGGCGTCGCGGACCTCGCAGAATGCCGCGAAGCTCGCAGAATCCGCGCGGAATGCCGCGAGATCGGCGCGATTCTGCGAGCGGAGGCCGCCACGCGTCAGTGCAGCGCCGCCCGACGCGCGTCAGTGCAGCGCCGCCCGACGCGCGTCGCTGCAGCGCCGCCCGACGCGCGTCAGTGCAGCGCGCCGCCCACGAGGGCGGTGTCGGCCGGGGTGTCGACGGCGGTGCGGATGGCGATTTGGAGCGCGCGGGCGATGTCCTCGAGCGGGAGCGACGGAGCACCGGCGGGCGCCGTCTCGATCGCGTAGGGGACGTGCACGAAACCCGCGCGGACGTCCGACCCCGCCGTCGCGTGCAGCGCCGTGTACATCACCTGGTTGCAGACGAACGTCCCCGCCGTGTGCGAGAGGGCGGCCGGGATGCCACCGGCATCCACGGCCGCGGTGATCGCCTTCACCGGGAGCGTGGCGAAGTAGGCCGCGGGTCCGTCCGGCACGACCGGCGCGTCGACCGGCTGGGCGCCGTCGTTGTCCGGGATGCGGGCGTCGGCGAGGTTGACGGCCACGCGCTCCGGGGTGACGGCGGTGCGCCCGCCGGCGAGACCGACGGCCAGGACGACCGACGGCCGGTGTGCGGCCATGAGCTCCCGCAGGCGGGCGGGCGCTCCGTCGAACGTCACGGGGAGCACCTCGGCGACGAGCTCCTCCGGGCCGGTCCACCGCTCTGCGACGAGACGGACGGCGTCCCCGGACGGGTTGGACGCGTCTCCGGCGAAGGGGACGAACCCGGTCAGCAGCACGGTGGTCATCGCCCCAGGCTACGTCGGGCCGGTCACCCGAAGGCGAACTCCGTACGGATGCGGTCCCGGGCCTCGGCGTACTCCGGCTGGCCGTCGAAGAACCGCAGCTTCTCGCCGATGACGGTGTCGGCGTCGGAGCGCTCCTCCAGGACGTAGGTCATGAAGCTCTCGGCGAAGTCCTCCGCCACGTTGGTCGCGGCGTAGTCGCTGACGAAGTCGTCCTCGTGATCCTGGTAGAACTCCCACGCCCGGTCGGGGTCGTCGTTGTCCGGGTCGGGGGCGTCCTCGTATCCGCTCCAGAACCGCTGCTGGAAGGACGCGAGCGCGGCCTCCGGACGGAGGCATCCCTCGTTCGTCTGCACCGTCTCGCAGGAGTCGCTCCCGTGGTCGGTGTCGTCGGCGCCGAGACTGAGGATGTGCGCGTATTCGTGGACGAGCGTGGACAGCAGCAGGTCCGGGTCGTCGGCATAGGCGAGGTTCGCGGCGAACACCCACAGACGCGGATCCGCGTCGCGGTACACGTAGGCGAGCGTGTCGCTGTCCGGGTTGTCGCCGACGCGGTACTGCCGGATGGTCGCGGCGGCGAAGTCGGGGGTCACGACGCGGGTGAACTCGTCCCACACCTCGCGGGCGCGCCGGTCCGGCTCGGGCGACAGGATGCCGTCGGCATCGACGTCGTGGACCACGACGGCGCCGAAGTCCTCGTCGGTGTCGCGCTCGGCCCCGCCGAACCCGAGGACGGAGGTGACCGTGGATCCGGCGAACGCCCACACCATCGTCCCCGCGAGCACCGCGATGGACACGGTGAGGAGGACGATCCAGCGGACGCGCACGCGTTCACCTTACGGCCCGTGGCGTCCGCGGCGGCGCCCGAGGCCGTGACGATCGTCGATGCCCGGGACCGTTGCCGATCCGTTATCGAAGAACCGCGCGATTCGGGAACCGATGGGGCTCGGGCGGACACTACGAGGTGTGAATGACGACGACGCCGGGATGTGGGCCCGGGTGAGACAGGGGGATGAGGCGGCTCTCGCCGCCCC
>VGAV01000558.1 GCA_016870695.1 Actinomycetota bacterium
CCGCGTCGGCGAACCCCATCGGCACGACCAGCGCGTCGGGGAGCGCGACCTCCAGCGCCGCGGCATCCACGTCGGGCGCCGCGCCCGCCGCCAGCTGCGGCGTCTGCCCCGCGACCAGGCTTCCCGCCCGGGCGACGTAGGGGTCGCCTCCGGCCGCCTGCACGTAGTCGATAGACACGGCGCGCACGGGCACCACCCGCGCGATGCCGGGCAGCTCCGCCAGCGCCGTGATGTCTTCGTCCGTCAGCGCGGTCACCGCGCTCGTCGTCCCCGGAGGGCCGGCCTGCGGCGCTGAGGCGATGGCATCCGGATCGTATTCCTGGGGATCGGTGGATGCCGAAGCGTCCGCGTCCGTCTTGGTCACGGTGAGGGTGTCCGAGGCGCCGATCGCACCGACGGTGTCGTCGATGAAGGCGTTGATGCCGGTGCCGAGGCCGTTGGTCAGCGTCAGGGTGAACGCGCCGACGAAGATCGCCAGGACCGTCAGGATCGTGCGCGTCTTCGAACGGAACGTGTTGGCGACGGCGGTGCCGATCAGATTGAGCGTCTTCATGCCGCGCTCCGCTCTTCGGAGACGACGAGGCCGTCGCGGATCTGCACGCGCCGGTCGCACCGGGCGGCGAGGTCCTCGTCGTGCGTGACGACGATGAGCGTGATCCCGTGCTCGCGGTTCAGGCGGAACAGGATGTCCTCGACCACCGTGCCGGTGGCGGAGTCCAGGTTGCCGGTCGGCTCGTCGGCGAAGATCACCTGCGGGTCGTTGACCAGGGCGCGAGCGATCACGGCCCGCTGCTTCTGACCGCCCGAGAGCGCCGTCGCCTTGTTGCGGGCCTTGTCGGCCATGTCCAGCTCGGCCAGGGCGGCCAGACCCCGGCGGGAGCGCTCGCCGCGGCCGACGCCGGCGATCTTCAGCGGCAGGACGACGTTGTCGAACACCGACGCGGTCGGGGTGAGGAAGAACTGCTGGAACACGAACCCGAACATCTTGTTGCGGGTCGCGTTGAGCCGACGCCCGCGCAAGGTCGCGGCATCCACCCCGTCGATCCGCACGGTGCCGCGGGTGGGGGCGTCCATCAGGGCCAGCAGATGCATGAGCGTGGACTTGCCCGAGCCGCTCTTGCCGACGACGGCGATGCTCTCGCCCCGGTGGATGTCGAGACTCACGCCGCGGAGCGCATCGAAGCGCGCAGAACCGCGACCGTAGGACTTGTGCAGATCGGTGACCGAGAGGAGCGGGGGAGGAGGATCGGATGCCATGACCCCACCCTCCCGCCGCCGCCCCGTGCACGCGTCCCCTCGGCGGGCGGACCGCCTCCCCCCACGGGGTGATCTGCGAATGCCCCCGACGAGGCGATCGTCCCGACGGGCGCGAGAGGACAGACTGGACCGGTGAGCGCCCCCGACCCGACGACGTCGCCGCGCGCCGCGCGGCCCGCGCGACGCCGGCTGGTCGACCTCGGGCTCGCCCTGCTCGTGGCCGCCCCCGCCTTCGCTCCGATCCCGGCCGCCGAGCTGCGCCCGGAGACGCCCGCCGTGCTCGCGCTGGTGCTGCTGCCGGCCGTGGTGCTCCCGTTCCGCCGCGTCCGCCCGCGTCTTGCGCTCGCCGCCTGCGTCGCCCTCTTCCTCGGCGCGCTCGCGCTGGGCACCCTGTCGCCCGGCGCGACGGTCGCCATGATCGTCGCCGCGTATTCCATCGCCCAGTGGGCGCCCCGGCGGATCTCGGCCCCGGCGGTGCTCCTCGCCGTCGTCGTCACCGCCGGGGTGAGCATCGTCCTCTCGCTGGTCACCGGCACCGACACGCGTGTCATCCAGGTCGGGCTGGCCCTCGCCCTGGCCGGCGCCCTCGGCGACGCCGCGCGCTCGCGGCGGGCATACGTGGAGGCCGTGGAGGAGCGCGCGCGGCGCGCCGAGCAGACGCGCGAGGCCGAGGCCCGTCGCCGTGTGACCGAGGAGCGGCTGCGCATCGCGCGCGACCTGCACGACGCGGTGGCGCACCGCATCTCGGTGATC
>VGAV01000559.1 GCA_016870695.1 Actinomycetota bacterium
CGCCGTCCGCGCCGCGACGTCGCAGCAGCTCGCCGCGGTGCTCGTGGTCACCACGCTGCCGACGGACATCCGCCACAACTCCAAGATCGACCGCACCCGCGTCGGCGAGTGGGCCGCGCGCGTGCTGGCCGGCGAGAAGCCGTGAGGGTCCTCGCCACCGGGGCGTCCGGCTTCCTGGGCCGCGCCGTGGTCCGGGCCCTGCAGGGCGCCGGGCATGAGGTCCGCACTCTGCAGCGCCGGCCGTCCGGGGTGGCGGGTGCCGAGGACCGGCGCGGGTCGGTGACGGATGCCGCCGTCGTGGCGGCCGCTCTCGACGGCGTCGACGGTGTGGTCCACCTCGCCGCGAAGGTCTCGCTCGCCGGCGACCCCGCACAGTTCCGGGCGGTCAACGTGGAGGGCACGCGAACGCTGCTCGACGCCGCGTCGGCCGCCGGGGTGTCCCGGGTCGTGCACGTGTCGTCGCCGTCGGTGGCGCACGCCGGTCATGCGCTGGCCGGAGTGGGCGCCGAGCCGGCCGACCCCGCCGCGGCCTCGGGCGAGTACGCCCGCACCAAGGCCGAGGCCGAGCTGCTCGCCCTCGGCCGCGCGGGCGACGGGCTCTCGCTCGTGGCCATCCGCCCGCATCTCGTCTGGGGACCGGGCGACACCCAGCTCATCGCGCGCATCGTCGACCGCGCCCGGCGCGGCACCCTGCCGCTGCTGAACGGCGGGACCGCCCTCATCGACTCGACCTACGTGGACAACGCCGCCTCCGGCATCGTCGCCGCCCTGGACCGCGTCGACGACGTGAGCGGCCGGGCCTACGTGCTGACGAACGGGGAGCCGCGCCCGGTGGGCGACCTGCTCGCCGGTATCTGCCTCGCCTCGGGTGTGCGGCCGCCGCGGTTCAGCGTGCCGGCCGGGCTGGCCCGCGCGGCGGGCGCCCTCGTCGAGCGCGTGTGGGCCGTGCGCCCCGGCGAGGACGAGCCGCCGATGACCCGCTTCCTCGCCGAGCAGCTGTCCACCGCCCACTGGTTCGACCAGACGGCGATCCGCCGCGATCTGCGCTGGACGCCGGCGGTCTCACTCGACGAGGGTCTGCGCCGCCTCTCTCGCGCCTGACCCGGCGGCATCCCTCTCTCTGCATGTCCCACAATGTGCGAGAAACAGCCCTCTCACCTGCACGAAGTGGGACATCCGCCGGCATCCCTCCCTCTGCATGTCCCACAATGTGCAGGAAACAGCCCTCTCACCTGCACGAAGTGGGACACCCAATCCGCGGAACGGCGGAAGGCCCGCCCCCGCGAGGGGACGGGCCTTCCGGACAGGGGGCTCAGACCAGGTCGAAGCGGTCCAGCTCAGTGACCTTGCGCCAGGCGGCGACGAAGTCGCGGACGAACTTCTCCTTGGCGTCGTCGGAGGCGTAGACCTCGGCGAGCGCGCGCAGCTCGGAGTTCGACGAGAACACCAGGTCGACGCGGGTGCCGATGCCGACCTTCTCGCCCGAGCCGTCCTTCGTTCCCTGGAAGGCGTGCTTGCCGCTGTCGAGCGGCTTCCACGTCGTGCCGAGGTCGAGGAGGTTCGCGAAGACGTCGTTCGTCAGCGCGCCCGGGGTGTCGGTGAAGACGCCCCAGTCGCTGCCGTCCCAGTTCGCACCGATGGCGCGGAGGCCGCCGACGAGCACGGTCATCTCGGGCGCGGTCAGCGTGAGCAGGTTCGCCTTGTCGAGCAGCAGGAACTCCGCGGGCAGGCGCGCCTCACGCGAGGCGTAGTTGCGGAAGCCGTCGGCGATCGGCTCGAGCCAGCGGAACGACTCGATCTCGGTCTGCTCCTGCGACGCATCGGTGCGGCCCGGGGTGAAGGGCACCTCGACCTCGACGCCGCCGGCGAGCGCGGCCTGCTCGACCCCGGCGTTGCCGGCGAGCACGAGCAGGTCGGCGATCGAGACCTTCTTGCCGTCCGCCGCCTGCGCGTCGAACTCGGCCTTGATCCGCTCGAGGACCTCGAGGACGGATGACAGCTGCTCG
>VGAV01000560.1 GCA_016870695.1 Actinomycetota bacterium
GTGCGCCTGCCGGCGGGCCGGGGGCAGCGTCTCGGGGACGAAGAGGATCGCCGAGACGAGCATGATCACGCCGTACGCGGCGAGCACCCAGAAGATGCCCCGCCACGGCATGATCAGCAGCAGGCCCGAGCCGGCGAGCGGAGCCAGGACCGGCGCGACGCCCGAGACGAGGGCCAGGCGCGACAGCATGACGACGAGCCGGCGGCCGCCGAACAGGTCGCGGACGATCGCCGCGGCGACGACACCGCCGGCCGCGGCGCCGGCGCCCATGAGCACGCGGGCGATCGACAGCGTCTCGAGCGTGGGGGCCAGGGCGGCGAAGGCGCTGGCCAAGACGTGCAGCGCCGTCACGGACAGCAGCGGGATGCGACGCCCCACCTTGTCGCTGAGCGGTCCGACGATGAGCTGGCCGAGCGCGAAGCCGATCATGGTGCCGGTCAGCGTGAGCTGGATCGCGGCCGCGGAGGTCTGGAAGTCGGCCTCGAGCACCGGGAACGCCGGCAGGTAGAGGTCGATCGTGAACGGGCCCAGCGCCGTGAGCGCGCCCAGCAGCACGATGTAGAGGATGCGGCGGCGGTTCGGGATGGCATCCCCGGGGTGGAGGACGACGGGGGCCGTCGCGGGGTTCGCGCCGAGGGTCCGAATGGCGTCCGTGGCGGGGCGACGGTCGGCCCCGCGGCCGGCGGAGGAGGGGATCACGGGAGTGGAGGCAGTATCGAGCACGCGCGTCAATTCGTTTCGCAACACGGACAGCCCGGCGGACCGGGCTGGAGATTTCGGGGGGAGCATCGAACCTCGAATCGATTCGACATCGTTCATCCTAGCGTGTGGTCCTGCGCGGCTCCATGCCCGTCTCCCGCAGGGACGGGCCGGAATGCGGCGGCGACGGACGGAGTTCGCTCGCGGTTTCCTCCCAGGACCCATCACGATTCACCCGCATAGGCTGGGGTCGTCGGCGGCTGCCGATGTGTCCCGCCCCCTCAGAGAAGACAGCACACACCGCATGACCACTCCCTCCGACAAGCGTGCGAGCGGCAACCCCGCGACGCAGGCCAAGATCGAGCTCTCCCAGAAGCAGCAGCGCGAGCAGAAGCGCCAGGAGAAGCTGGCCGAATACCAGAAGCAGATCGCCCGCCGTAAGCGCAGCAAGCTCGTGTGGTGGGTGGTGGGATCCACCGCCGGCGTCGCCGTCATCGCGCTCGTCGTGGCGTCCTTCGTCTTCGCCCCCGAGCCCGCTCCGACGTACGAGGCCCAGAACAGCACCGGCGAGGTGCCCGACGGCGTGCAGACGTTCGAGAACCGCTCCGACCACGTGCAGGGCACGGTGGACTACGAGCAGAACCCGCCCGCCGGCGGGCCGCACAACCCGTACTGGCTGAACTGCGGCATCTACACCGAGCCCCAGCAGAACGAGTACGCCGTGCACTCGATGGAGCACGGCGCGATCTGGGTGACCTACGATCCCGCCCGCGTCGACGAGGTGGGCCTCGACACCCTCAAGGCCGTCCTCCCCTCGAGCTACGTCATCCTCTCCCCCTACTCCGACATGGACACCCCCATCGCCGTGAGCGGCTGGAACCACCAGCTGAAGGTCGACGACCCCGCCGACCCGCGCATCGCGGACTTCTTCACCGAGTTCTGGCGCAGCCAGAACGTCCCCGAGCCGCAGGCCGCGTGCTCCGGCGCGATCGACGGTCCGGGCAAGGCCTGATGACCGACGCCCCGGTCGCCCGGCCGGCGGTCCGGTGGATCGTCGCGTCCGTCGCCGTCCTCGCCGTGGTGGCCGTGGCCTTCGCGATCGGACGCTTCACCGCGTTCGGCGCGACGGCCGCGCCCGCCCGGCCGAGCACGACGTCGGCGGACGCGGGCTTCGCCCGCGACATGCAGGTGCACCACACGCAGGCCGTGCTGATGGCCATGGAGATCTACCGCAAGACCTCGGACGACGAGCTCCGCGCCCTCTCCTACGACATCGCGACGGCGCAGTCCGGCCAGCGCGGCGAG
>VGAV01000561.1 GCA_016870695.1 Actinomycetota bacterium
TGGTGGCCGGAGGCCAGGCCGGGAGGGGGCGGGCGCGCCGGGAGGCGCCGGAACTCCGGAGTTCGGCGGGAGGGCGGCGGGAGGCCGGCCGTGGGGCAGCGGCCGCAGCGCGCGCGAGGAGGCGCCGGAACTCAGGAGTTCGGCGAGGGGACGTGCGTGACCGGGCGGGCACCCCGGACCGGCAGAATGGAGGGATGCCGCGGAGGGAGCGCCCATGATCGTCGGAATCGGCGTCGACGTCGTCGACGTCCCGCGCTTCGAGCAGCACCTCGCGCGGACGCCCCGCCTGCTGCCGCGGCTGTTCTCCCCGTCGGAACGGCTGCTGAAGCCCCGGTCGCTCGCCGCCCGGTACGCGGCCAAGGAGGCGCTCATCAAGGCCCTCGGCGGATCCGACGGCGTGCACTGGACGGACATCGAGGTCACCTCCGAGCCGTCCGGACGTCCGACGTTCGCGCTCAGCGGCGAGACCGCCGCGACCGTGACCGGGCGCGGGATCCGCGCGCTGCACCTGTCGATGTCGCACGACGCCGGGCTGGCGACGGCGTACGTGATCGCGGAAGCGACGGACGCCGCGACGCTCCCCGCTGCCGCGACGCCCGACGCCGCTGACGCCGCGACGCTCCCCGCTGCCGCGACGCCCGACGCCATTGACGCCGCGACGCTCCCCGCCGCCGCAGGGCCTGACGCCGCGACGCGGCTTGACGCCGCGACGCGGCCTGACGCCGCGACGCTCCCCGCTGCCGCGGGGCCCGACGCCGCAGCGCACGACGCCGCGACGCGCCCGCGAGAGAAGGACGACGCATGACCCTGGCCCCCGGCGTGATGCGCGAGGCCGTCATCGACACGGACGCGATCGCCGACAACGTCCGTCACCTCCGCCGCCTCACCGGCTGCGAGCTCATCGCCGTCGTCAAGGCGGACGGGTACGGCCACGGCGCCCACCGCGCGGCCGTCGCGGCGCTCCGCGGGGGAGCGGCCCGCATCGGCGTGGCCGACATCGCGGAGGCGATCGCGCTCCGGCGTGCCGGCATCACCGCCCCGCTGTTCGCGTGGCTGCACGCGCCCGGGGCGTCCTTCGACGAGGCGGTGCGTCACGACGTCGAGATCGGCGTCTCGGACATCGACCAGCTCACGCGCGCCGGTGCCGCCTCGACCGGCGACCGCCCCGCCGCGGTGCACATCAAGATCGAGACCGGCCTGTCGCGCAACGGCGTCGCCCCGGCGGACTGGCGGACGGTCTTCGCGGAGGCCGCGCGGCTGGAGCGGATCGGACGTCTGCGGGTCGTCGGCATCTTCTCGCACCTGTCGAACACGAGCCCCGCGGACGACTTCGCCGCCCTCGCGACATTCGACGCGGGTCTCGCCGTCGCCGCGGAGCTCGGCGTCCGCCCGCCGCTGCAGCACATCGCCGCGACGCAGGCCGCCATCGCCCATCCCGAGATGCGGCGCGGCTGCGTCCGCACCGGCATCGGCATCTACGGCGTCTCGCCCTTCGAGGACCGCACGCCCGCGGACCTCGGTCTGCGGCCCGCGATGACGCTCCGCGGCGCGGTCGCGGCCGTCCGGCGCGTCCCCGCCGGAACCGGCGTGTCCTACGGCTACGACTACCGCACGGAGCGGGAGACGACCCTCGCCCTCGTCCCGCTCGGGTACGCGGACGGGGTGCCGCGGCACGCGTCCGGCCGCGGGCCGGTCGTCATCGGCGGGCGGCGCTTGACCGTCGCCGGGCGCATCGCGATGGACCAGTTCGTCGTGGACGTCGGCGACCACCCGGTGGCGGTCGGCGACGAGGTCGTGCTCTTCGGCGACCCCACCCTCGGCGTGCCGTCGGCACGGGACTGGGCGGATGCCGCCGGCACCATCGACTACGAGATCGTCACGCGGATCGGCCCGCGGGTGATGCGGACGGAGGCGGACTTATGAGCGTTCCGAACGACCTGCTGGGCGAGCGCGAGATCGACGGCCCGGACGACATGGAGCAGCTCGGGCGTACGCTC
>VGAV01000562.1 GCA_016870695.1 Actinomycetota bacterium
ATCCGCGCCCGGGCGATCGCGGCCCGGACCTCATCCAGCCAGTCCATGGGCAGTCCCGCAGCGCGCAGCACCTCGCACGGGCGCAGGTCGCCCGCCTCGAGCGCCTTCGACACGCACCAGGCCAAGCGCCTGCGCCTGAACGCCTCAGTCCCCTCCACCGCGTCTCCCATCACTTCAACCGTGCGCGGCAGCTTGGACCGTCGCTTCTGCACCCAGTCCCGCCGCGCCACCCGACGCTCGATCTCGGCGAAGCTCACGCGGACAGGCGGCACCTCGGTCGCGATCGCCGCGGCCGCTTCCCTCACGCTCTTCACGAGGCGCGCGTCGATGGCGAACCAGTTGCGCCGACGTCGGCGTCGCGACGCAGCCTTCGTCCGCGTTCGGAGCGCCTTGGGCCTGGCCGGCGTCGGCGCGGGCACGGCGCCGGAAGCCGTCGTAGACCACGGCACGCGCACGCCTGCCACCGCCGCCTCCCGCATCAGCGTCTTGGGATCGAGTCCCAGGGCGCGCGCCGCCGCGCGCAGGCCGTCTCCGCGCGCCACCGCCGTCTGGAGCGCGGGCGCGAGCAGCGGGCCGAAGCGGCGATACCTCGGCTCTCCGACCACACCGGCCGGCGAGCGCGAGCGCGTGTAGAGATAGCCGCACGAGCAGGCGAAGTCGCCGTAGACGGTCCCGCGATCGTGGCGCAGCCCGACCTCCACGATCACGGCCTCGCCGTGGTGCTCCGCCGCGGGGTTCCTGCACGTCCACGGGCCGGTGCCGAACGGCCGGTCCGTCTCGACCTCCGCCATGTCGTCGAGCATCGCCCCGAGCATGACGTGCTGCAGCGGATGGGCTGCGCGGCGGCGGGTCCGGACCAGCGTCGAGAGCCACGACCGCTCGGGATCACCCAGCTCCAAGCCCTCGACGAGCTCCGGCGTCCGACCCCACCGCCGCCGGAAGGCGGCATGCAGGGCCGCGTGGTCCACCTTGCGGCGCGAGCGCATCAAACCCACCCCGGCCAGGCGCGAGCGGTAGCCGGCGAGCATCTCGTCGAAGCCGCAGGCTGGAGGCGGATCCGACAGCAGCGCCGCCGCCCTGCGCGCCAGGTCGGCCAGCAAGACCAGATCGTCCCCCCCAACGTCCGCGAGCACCGGGGGTGCATCGTCGCGGCAGAAGGCGCGGGTGGCAGCCACGAAGGCGTGCCGGTCCGCGTGGGGCGCTACCTCGCTCAGACGGAGCATCGTCCCGTGGACCGGACAGCATGCGACCCCAGGGAGCTGGTGGTCGCGGCGCCACCACGGCTCCCGCCCGTCCTGCTCCATGTCCTCGAGGCAGTCGGGGCAGAACCGCAGACGATCACACGCCCGCACCTTGAAGGCGGCCAGGCCGAGCCGGGCGTGCAGACCGGCCACCTCGCCCCGCATCGCCCGCCGGGCCTCGTCCCTCACCTCGGCGGGCAGGAACGCGGTGTGGAACGGCATGAGTGTCGCGTGATCGATCCACCCGTCGACCGTCGCCTGGCGGGCGTCCTGCGGCAGTTCGCGCGCGAGGTCATCGAGGCCGCCGGGGAGATCGACGGACGCGATCGCCCAGCGTCGACCGACCAGCTCCCGCATGAATGGCCCCACCCCGCCGACCTGCAGGTAGCGGCAGCCCCGCGCGACGGCGCTGTAGAGCAGCTCCTGCTCCCGCAAGGCCGGCACGAAGCTGCGCACGACTTCCTCAGGCCGCCGCGGCCAGGTCGCCGCCGTCCTCGCGACGCAAGTCGCCCGGCTGCATCGTGGCCTCCACCTCGGCCTTGGTCGGGCGGGCGGCGTGGGCCGGCTTGGCGACCTCGGCCTCGACCTCGGCGATCACCTTCTCCATCTCGGCGAAGTAGCGGCCGATGTTGCGGTTGTCGGGCGCGCCGACGATCTCGGACGTGCGACGCATCACCTCCGCGACCTTCGCGTCGTCGAACTCGCGCCACTCGAGGTTGTCGCGAACCACGGCGGAGGACTGGCCCACAT
>VGAV01000563.1 GCA_016870695.1 Actinomycetota bacterium
CCCCAGCGGACGACGGGCCCGGGATCACCGATGAGCAGAGGAGCTGCTCCGCCGCCGTACGCCAGGCCGGCGATGACGGCGACGAGCGAGACCACGACGAGAAGGACGGGTCCCGCCACACAGAGAGCTCGGGCGTTCACCCTGCAAGCCTACGTCTCGCGGGAACGCAGAAGGGGGGATGCCGCTGGGCATCCCCCCTTCATCGACGCTGCTCGTCTTACTTGACGGCGGCCTTCAGCTTGGAGCCGGCGGTGACCTTGACGCGCTTGCCCGCGGGGATCGAGATCTCCTCGCCCGTCTGCGGGTTGCGGCCGGTGCGCGCCGAGGTGGCGACCTGCTCGAAGGCGATCCAGCCGGGGATCGAGACCTTGCTGCCCTTGGCAACCGCGTCCGAGACGGTGGAGAAGAGGGAGTCGAGCACGCTCGAGACGGCGGACTGGCTCTGCCCGGTCGCGCTGGCGATGCTCGCGACGAGCTCGGTCTTGGTGATGGACTTGTCGGCCATGGGGTTGTCCTCCAGACGACGCGACGGTCGCCTCTCTTTACATCGGACGAGGAGGGTTCCTCCTCGGTGGTCGGGAGACCGCCTCGACAGTATCAACCGAACCGCGGAAATACGCGGATTTTGAGCCGATTGGGCCGTTCCGGGCCGGCGTGTCGCGGTACACGCGGGGGGAATGGGGCTGACGGGGAGGCTGAGACGTCAGACCGACGGCCGCGCCGGGCGCAGCACCGCCACCGCCAGCGCGAGCGACACGAGGCACATTCCCAGCACGACAGCGAGGAACACGTTCCATCCGGCTTCCCCGAAGATCACACCCAGCAGCCAGCCGAAGACGCTCGAGCCGCCGTAGTACCCCAGGTAATACAGCGACGATGCCTGTGCGCGGGCTTCGGGGCGGGATGCCACCGGCGTCCATCCGGACGCCACCGCGTGGGCCCCGAAGAATCCAGCGGTGAACACCACGAGTCCGACGACGACCACCGGGAGGACCGGGACAACCATGAGGAGGACGCCCGCCGCCGCCACCCCGATGCTGGCGACCAGGACTATGAACCGCCCGTGCCGCACGGCGAGGGCGCCCGCCCGTGGGGACGACACCGTTCCGGCCAGGTAGGCGAGGAACAGGAGCGTGACCACCACCGGCGAGAGGGAGAAAGGAGGCTCGGCCAGGTGGAAGCCCAGGTAGTTGTAGACCGCCACGAACGCCCCCATGAGAAGGAAGCCCTGCGCATAGAGGACCAGCTGTGCCGGTGTCCGGAGGTTCATCCCCAGACGCGCGAACAACGAGGGGCCGCGGTCGCCCCGCTCGCGCGACCGGCCGGCGACGAATCCGCGCGCCCGGGGAACGAGGAGGAGGAAGAGGGCGGCGGCACCCGCGCAGAGGAGGACGGCGGATGCCACTCCCCACCGCCATCCGACGAGTTCGCCGACGGGACCCGCGATGATGCGCCCGCTGAGACCGCCGACCGTGGTGCCGGCGATGTAGGAGCCGGCGGCCGCCGCGACGTGACGGGCGTGCACCTCCTCGCTGAGATAGGCCAGCGCGACCGCGGGAACAGCGCCGAGCGCGACGCCCTCGGCGAAACGGAGCGCGAGCAGCATCGTCACGTCCGTCGCAACGGCCGCCCAGCCGCCCAGAAGCGTCGCGGCGACGACGCCCGCCCCCATGGCCGGAACGCGTCCGATTCGATCCGCGACACCGGACCACGGGATGACCGCAGCAGCAAGACCCAGAGTCGACGCGGACACCGTCAGGGCGGAGGTCGCCGGCGGAACCCCAAGGTCGGCAGCGATCAGAGGCAGCACCGCCTGCGGCGCGTAGAGCTGCGCGAAGGTGGCGATGCCCGCGAAGAACAGCCCCACGAGGAGCCGTCGATAGTCGCGACTGCCCGGCTCGTGCCCTGCGAACGCGCTCACCCCTCGACACTACTCACGCCATGGCGGCGACGTCGAAATGTGCCTGTAAATGCGAAATGGCCACCC
>VGAV01000564.1 GCA_016870695.1 Actinomycetota bacterium
TCGCGCCCACGACGGCGACGCTCCGCCCCGACGGGACCTTCCTGCTGCGCGTGGGCACCGCGGAGTTCGGCAACGGCACCTCCACCGTGCACCGGCAGATCGCGGCGACCGTCCTCGACGCCGCGCCCGACCGGCTGGAGCTGTGGGCCGCGGACACCGACGCCGTCCGGCACGACACGGGCGCGTTCGCATCGGCCGGGACCACGGTCGCCGGTAAGGCCCTGCATGCCGCGTGCACCGTGCTGCGCCGTCGGATGATCGACATCGCCGCGGAACTCGTCGGGGCGGATGCCGCGGGGGCCACGCTGGTGGCATCCGGGGTCCGGGTCGGCGACGAGGTCGTCCCGTGGGCGCGCGTGATCGCGGCCGCCCCGGCGGATCAGGTGGATGCCACGGGTCTGACTGCCGACGGTGCCGAGTTCGGCGACTTCCGCTCGCTGGCGTTCAACGTGCACGCCGTGCGGGTCGCGGTCGATCCGGAGACCGGGACGGTGAAGGTGCTGCAGTCGGTGCAGACCGCCGACGCCGGCGTCGTGATCAACCCGGCGCAGTGTCGCGGACAGATCGAGGGCGGCGCCGCGCAGGCCCTCGGCGGTGCGCTGTACGAGGAGGTCTACGTCGAGGACGGCGTGGTGCTGAACCCGGTGTTCCGCACGTACCGGGTGCCGCAGTTCGCGGACGTGCCGGACACCGAGGTGTACTTCGCCGAGACCGACGACAGCCTCGGCCCGTTCGGGGCGAAGTCGATGAGCGAGTCGCCGTACAACCCGGTCGGAGCGGCGATCGGCAACGCCGTGTCCCGCGCGCTGGACCGGCGGGGGTACGAGCTCCCCTTCTCGCGCGACCGCGTGTGGCGGCTGGCCGGCGGCGACACCTCACCCGCTACCGTGTGATCGGCGGCGGCGCGTCGCCCGCTACCGCGTGGCCGGGGGCTGCGGGACCCACCCGCTACCGCGTGACCGGCGGCGCCGGATCCCCACCCGCTACCGTGTGACCGGCGGCTGCGGGTCCCCACCCGATAGCGTGTGACCGGCGGCGCCGCCCCGCCGACGACCGAGAGGCCGCTGTGACCGCATTCCCTCCCCCTCCCCCGCCTCGGGCCGAGGGCGAGAGCCTCCGGATGCAGCACGGACTTCTTCGATACGTGCGCGAGGCCGCGGCATCCGGCGCCCCTCTCCCGGGCGAGCTCGACCTGACCGCCCGGCTCGGCTGCACCCGCCAGCAGCTGCGCCGTGCGATGGCCGCGCTCGAAGCCCAGGGGATCGTCCGGCGGCGCCAGGGCTCGGTCACGACCGTCGACCCGATCGCGCTGCGTCTGAGTGTGCGACTGGAGGAGCAGTTCGACCACGCCGAGCTGCTGGACCGGTTGGGCTACCGGGCCGAGGTGGAGACCCTCGCGCTCCGCCGGGTCGAGCTCGGCGCTGACTCCGCGGCCGTGATGGAGCTCGCCCCGAACAGTCCCGCCCTGGCCGTGCGCAAGCGCTGGCGGGCCGACGGCACGGTGGCGATGATCGCCGACGACGTGGTTCCGCTCGAGGGGGAGATGCCCGAGGATGCCGAGGAGTCGGTCTTCACCGTCGCCGCTCGCGTCTGGGGTGAGCCGATCATCTGGGAGGTCGCCACACCGGGGGTCTCGACGCTCGATCCCGCCCTGGCGGACCTCTTCGAACGCCCCATCGGCACCCCGGTCATGACCCTGGAGGTCATCGGCATCGGGGCCAGCGGCCGGCGGCTGCTGCACAGCCGGGAGTATCACGACCCGACGCTGGTGTCCTACGCCGTCGTACGCACGGTCCGCCCGCCGTGGGGCGGGGCGGCGCGGCCGCCGCGGGGCTGACGCCCGGGGACTCCGGCCTGACGCGCGGGGGCCGGCTCGGACCGGGCCGCCAGCGACCCGGGAACCATCTGCGGCGCGACCGCCTCAGACCCAGAAGTCCTCGTGCGCCCGGGCAGCTTCGTCCTCGAGCAGAGGCCCGACGACCT
>VGAV01000565.1 GCA_016870695.1 Actinomycetota bacterium
AGGAAGGTGTCGTGGTAATCGAGCTCCCGTACGGCGACGCCGTTGGCCCAGGCGGCCCACTCGGGGCTCGAGCGGCGCTCGAGGGCGCAGCCGAAGACGGTCGCGCCCACGCCGCCGATGGACACGGCGTGATCGAGCGCCTGCTGGCGCGCCGCGCTGACCGGCTGCCGCGACAGCGACGCCGCGGCGACGGCCGCGTTGTCGATGAGACGGTTGACGATCATGTCGACGACGTCGTCGTCCACGTCGACGGGGTCCACGGCGACCCGGGCGAGCGCCCACGCCAGCTGTCCCTCGCGGGCGAGGTTCTCGTCGCTGCGGTGCACGCGCACGTGGTGGGTGATCGTCATGAGGGGTCCTCCGTCAGGGCTTCGAGGATGGTGGTGAGGGCGTTGTGCAGGTGCACGTGGGTGGCGTGGACGGCGAGCTCGGGGTCGCCGTCGCCGATCGCGTGCGCGATCAGTCGATGCTCTCGCGCCGAGGCCGAGAGGCGCAGGGGGTTGAAGCGCGCCATGCGTCGCACCCGCACGAGGTGCATGCGGACGCTGCGCAGCGACGCGGAGAGGTAGCTGTTGTCGACCGCCGCGTCGATGGCGGCGTCGAAGCGAGCGATGAGCGCGTAGTACCCGTCGGTGTCATCGGTGTCGATGCCGTCGAACTCGGCGGCGAGGGCGCGGAACGCCCGGCGGTCGGCGCGGTGGGCGGCGAGACGGGATGCCTCGGATTCCAGGGCCCGGCGCAGCTCGAACAGGGCGCGGATGTCGTCCGCATCGATGCCGGCGACGACCGTCACCCGCGGCGAGGCCTGCGTCACGAGCCCGTCGGAGGCGAGCCGGCGCAGGGCCTCGCGGAGGGGCGTGCGACTCACGCCGAGGCGTGCCGCCTGCTCGACCTCGGCGAGGACGGCACCCGGGGCGAGGACGCCGGTCTGGATCTCGTCGAGCAGTCGGGAGTACGCCCCGTCGCCCGCCCTCATGATCCGACCTCTGTATACATTGCTATCGATTATGGCCGATCCAGCCGGTCATCGGGGGCTCTGCGTATACAAGGCACGACGGGTACTACGCCCACGCCTCCAGCGTCGTCGCGACGGAGCCCAGCGTGGCGACCGCGGCGTCGCGGTCGGCCCGGGCCAGCGTCAGCCCGGCCACCACGAGCGAGGAGCAGACCGCTGCCAGCGCGTCCGTGGCATCCGGGTCCAGGTCGGGTCGGCGGTCGGCCACCGCGGCCCGGATCGCCGCGCGCATCTCGGCCGCGTAGCCCGACACCAGGCGGCGCACGTCCGCGTCGTCGGACGCCAGCGGCGCGCACCCGGCGTTGAGGAGGAGGCATCCCGCCCGCGCGCGCGGGGTGTCGGCCGCGATGGCTGCGCGCATCTCGTCGACGTAGGCCTCGAGGGCCCCGGGGTCGCCGCCGCCGAGCGGGCGCAGGCGCGTGCGGACGACGTCGTCGAGGTACGCCGCGAGCACCGCGTCGAAGAGTCCCCTCTTGCTGCCGAAGGCGTTGTACAGGCTCGAGCGGGTCAGGCCCGTGGCCTCCTCCAGCTCGACGACGCCCGTCTCGGCGTAGCCGCGCTGCCAGAAGACGTCGCGCGCCGCGTCGACCACCTGTCCGCGGTCGAAGGTCGCCGTCCTGCCCATGGGTGCCGCTCCTCGTCGTCGGGGTCTATATTAGACCGGTCGTTACAAAATAACCACGGGAGGAACCCATGCGCGCGATCATCCACCACGAGTTCGGAGAGCCCGCCGACGTCCTGGCCGTCGAGGAGGTCGCCACGCCCGAGCCCGGGCCGGGCGAGGTGCGCGTGCGCGTCACCCTGTCCCCCATCCACAACCACGACCTGTGGACCGTCCGTGGCACCTACGGCTACAAGCCCGAGCTCCCCGCGCGGGCCGGCACCGAGGCGGTCGGCGTCGTGGACGCGCTCGGCGACGGCGTCGAAGGACTGACCGTGGGCCAGCGCGTCGCCACCGGCGGGACCTT
>VGAV01000566.1 GCA_016870695.1 Actinomycetota bacterium
AGCTCGTTGTCGCCCTTGCCCTCGGTGACGCGGGCGATGACGGGCACGGTCGCGCCCCATCCGAGGAACGGGTTGGGGATCTCCTCGTAGGAGCCCTTGCCCGAGAGGGTGAAGCCGAGCGACTCGATCTCGCCGTTGGGGCCGACGTTCTGGCGGGTCTTGGCGACGGTCGCGAAGCCGCGGCCGGCGTCCTTGGGGTTGGCCTTGCCGACGGCGGGCTTGTGGTACCAGCGGTAGTCGATGACGGCGAGCTCGCCGATGGCGAGGGGGCGGGTGCGCTCGAGCAGGGCCTCGACCTCCTCGAGGTAGAAGCCGGTCGCGAGGGAGCGGTTGACCTGCACGTTGAACGAGTGGCCGAAGCCGCGCGCGGTGACGTCGCTGTTGGGCGAGCCGAGGTCGTCGTAGGTCTGGGCGTCCTGCGTGGTCTCGGTGTCGGCGGGCTGGAAGCCGGACATGCGACGGATCGGCTGCCAGGACGGCGACGCGTACAGGCCGAGGTTGATGTCGATGCCGTACTCGAAGCTCTTGCCGAGCGTCGTGCCAGCCGGAAGAGGAACAAGGTTACTCATGAAGAGCCTCCGGGTTGTCGAGGATGATCTGGTAGTTGTCGGACCGCTCCCTGCGGTCCTTGGTGTCGGACCCGAGGGGCCCGCTGGAGACGCGACGGATGTCGCTGATCCCTCCCACCCGGGAGAGTCCGTGGAGCACGACGAACGCGACCCCGGCGAGGGAGTCGGCGCCGGCTGGGTCGTTGGGGCGGCCGCGGAACCGCAGCTGCACGCGGCGCACGTTCAGGGCGTCGTCGTCGGTCCAATAGACGCGGACGCCGATGGTGCGGTGCGGGGTCGGTTGGGTCTCGCCGTAGCGGATGCCGACCACGTCTTCGAGGTAGTCGGGGGCGTCGTCGGCGGGTTCCCAAGACCAGCCGGGGACGCGACCGAGCAGCTCGCAGATGCGGTGGGTGAGGGCGACGTCATCCACCGCCGAGCCTCGCCTTCACCGCTTCGGCGACGACCTCGGCGAGGGAGTACTCGAGCGCGGCCGTCTCGAGGAACTTCGCCTGTCCGCCGTTCGGGTGATTGAGCTCGGTCTTCTCGTGGACGATCGCGGCGTGCGGAGCGGTGAATTTCACGGTCGCGTCGAGGTCATCCATGACGACGCGGCCGGACTTGCGGAGGTCGCCGTCGTCGACGGGAGCGCGATCGCGCGCCTCGGCGAGGACGCCGCGGGCGCCGGTGCGGAGGCCGGCGGCGGCCGCGGCCTCGAGCACCGACTGGATGGGGGCGTGGATCTTCACGGCGGCTCCTTACTCGAGGGTCAGGACGAGGTGGGATCCGAGGCCGTCGCCGTTCTCGTCGCGCGAGATGGCGATGACGGTGGCGGTGCGTTCGATGCCGGCGCGGCCAGGCCAGAGCGTGACCGCGGATCGGATGGGCACGTGGGTGTCGATGGGGACGGTGACGCGGGCGGACGAGGGGGTCTCGCGTGCGTCGGCGGTGCGGACGAGGCGGAACTCGTCGTCGACCTCGGCGACGACTTCGGCGTCGCTGTCGCTGAGGCGCGGGCCGCGGCCGCCGCCGGGGAGCATGGGTCGGATGCGGACCCGGTGGGGCCACCAGAACGGGTCGTCCCAGCTCACGAGTACTCCCCTTCGGGCCAGAGGGCAGAAAGCGGCCTCGCCTTCGGGAAAGACCCGACGGGACGCGCGGAGGTGGTGGTGTCGCAGTCGCCGCAGAGCGATCGGAGCCCGCTGATGTCCTCGGCGAAGAAGGCGGACTTGATGTCGCGGTAGCTGATGTTCGTGCCGTTGCGTCCCTGCGAAGAGACGACGCCAGCGCCGATGGTGGCGGCGCGCTTGGCAACGCCGCGGAGGATGGCGAGTGCGTCCTTCTGGGGCTCCGATCCGACGCCGAAGTCGCGCAGGCAGGGGGCTACTTCGCGGGCGCGGATGAGGATGCGGCGGGCCGTGTCCTCATC
>VGAV01000567.1 GCA_016870695.1 Actinomycetota bacterium
CGACTGGCTCCGCCGCCGCTTCGCCCGTCGGCCCGGCCAGCGGGTGTTGCAGACCTGGCACGGCACGCCGCTGAAGAGACTCGCGCTGCACCGTCCGGGCTTCGATCCGCGCCGCGCGGTGGCCGTGGTCCGCGAGGCGCGGCGCTGGAACGTGCTCCTGGCGCAGAACCCCTACGCCGCCCGCATCCTGACGAAGGCGTACGCCTTCTTCCGCTGGCCCGTGTGGGTCGAGGGGTATCCGCGGAACGACGTGCTCCGCACGGACGACGGACGCGCCACCCGCGCGGCCCTCGGGATCGCCGACGGGGAACGCGTCATCCTGTACGCCCCGACGTGGCGCGACGACCGTGAGCGGATCGTCGACTTCGTCGATCCCGCCGCCCTCGCGCGCGACGTCGACGCGGTCGTGCTCGTCCGCGGCCACTCCCGCACCCTCCTGCCCGGCGAGGACGCCCGCGGCCCGCGCGTGGTCGACGTCACCGGCTTCCCCGACACGGCGCGGCTGCTCGCCGCCGCGGACGCCCTCGTCACCGACTATTCGTCGGTGATGTTCGACTTCAGCGTCACGGGCAAGCCGATGTACTTCCTCGTGCCCGACCTCGAGCACTACCGGGGCGAGCTGCGCGGGTTCTACTTCGACCTCGTCGACGCCGTCCCGGGACCGGTCGTCCGGACGCAGGACGAGCTGACGCGTGCCCTGACCGAGGTGGATCCGGCGATCTTCGCGGAGCGGTACGAGCGGTGGCGCAGCGTCTTCAACGCTCGCGACGACGGGCGGGCGGCCGAACGGGTCGTCGCGCGCATCCTCGACCAGGGGTTCCTGGACCGGGACTGACGGTCCGCCGGACCGCGGTCCGCCGCTCCCGGACAGGGCCGAGGGACCGCCCCGCGGTCAGGGCAGCGGCGTGTTGCGACCGTCGAGTCGCGACGTGTCGACGGTGTCGCGCGCCCCGCGGCCGATCGCCCACAGGAACCCGGAGCCCCACGACAGGTGCATCGACGGCAGCACCGCGGCCGTCCACGCCTTGTCGCGCCACCCGCGTCCGCCGCCGCGTCCCAGCGCGACGACGCCGACGAGCGCGCCGTACGCCGCGAGCGGGAGGTGGACGAGGGATGCCGCGGCCGACCGGGTTCCGCGGAGCGCGCGGGTCGCCTGCAGGGCACCGACCACGACGGACGCGCCGGCGGCCACGACGAGGGCCGGCGGGGCGAAGAAGCGGAGCGAGTTGCGACGGCCGTAGCGACGGACGAGCTCCCCGCGCCAGGCGCCGGTGGCCCGGAACTGCCGCACGAGCCGTGCCCAGCTCTCGCGCGGCCAGTAGACGACCGACAATGACGGGTCGAACCAGACGCGGTAGCCGGCGCGGCGGATGCGGAGGTTGAGCTCCCAGTCCTCGCCGCGGCGGAGCGACTCGTCGAACATCCCGACCTCGTCGAGGACGGCCCGACGCATCACCCCGAGATAGGCCGACTCCGCCTCGCCCTCGGCGGTGCCGCCGTGGTACGCGCCGCCGCCGAGGCCGACGCGGGAGTTGTAGGCGCGCGCGACCGCCCGCTGGAACGGCGTCCGCCCGTCGGCGCGCATCACCCCGCCCACGTTGGCGGCCTTGACCCGCGCGAGGGTGGCGAGCGCGGCCCGCGTGTAGCCGGGCGACAGCTCCGAGTGCGCGTCGACCCGCACGATGGTGGGGTAGCGGCCGGCGCGGATGGCGCGGTTGAGTCCGACCGGGATGTCGGCGTCGGGATTGTCGACCAGGACGATGCGTTCATCGGCGTCCCGCAGCAGCCGTGCGATGGCGTCCGTGCCGTCCGTCGAGGGCCCGAGGGCCAGGATCACCTCCACCGGCCCTGGCACGTCCTGCTGCAGGACCGTCTCCACGGCACGACGCAGATAGCGCTCCTCGTTCAGCACGGGCATGACGAAGCTGACGCCCGCGTCGTCGGGGGGAACGGGCGCGTCGCGCCGGGCGGTGACG